>UROJ01000006.1 GCA_900549335.1 uncultured Collinsella sp. | reverse complement strand
ACGGTAAATAATGGACGCCCGCGAGCGTCGCCGTGCCATCATGGCCGTGCTCGAGGGAGCCAAGGGACCCGTTTCGGGCAGCGCACTTGCCCGCGAGGTGGGTGTGAGCCGCCAGATTGTCGTGCAAGACATCGCTCTGCTGCGCGCCGACGGGCACGATATCGTGGCGACCAACCGTGGTTATGTGCTGCAGGAGGCCCCCAGCAGCCCCGCTGTGCCCACGCGCTTGGTCAAGGTTCGCCACAGCGTGGAGCAGGCGGGCGATGAGCTCACGAGTATCGTCGACGCCGGCGGCTCCGTGCTCAATGTGATCGTCAATCACCGCGTATACGGTAAGATCGCGGCTGATCTGGACATCCGCAATCGCCGCGATGTCGAGCGCTATCTGCGCGATATCGAGAGCGGCAAGAGCTTTCCGCTGCTAACGGTGACCAGCGGCTACCACTTCCATCGCATCGCCGCGGAGGATGAGCAAACCCTCGACGAGATCGAGGCCATGCTCAAAGAGAAAGGCTACCTAGCCGATTTAATGCCCTACGAGGATGATTTGTCCTAGCCCGACACCGTCCCCAATTAGCTGCCCACATATGCAAAAGGAGGCCTCCGCGGCGATGCGGAGGCCTCCTTTTTGTGCACGGTGTACTTGTGAGTGTGCAAGTGGGGGAGTTGTTACTCCTCGACGATCTCGGTGATCGCGCCGGCGGGGCAAGCGTCCTGGCAAGCGCCACAGGCGACGCAGGAGTCCTCGTCAGCGACGGTAGCGACGTCCTGGAGCTCCAGAACGCCAGCGGGGCAGGAGTCGACGCAAACGCCACAAGCGATGCACTCGTCGGCATCAATTACGGGATGAGCCATGGTAGTTTCCTCTCTGTTGACCGACGCTACAGGCGATGCGCGCCGGTTTGATTCGGGCAAAAACATACCACGGGAGCGACCGTTTGCAATACCCTCTGGCCGGCATCTTCATACCGTTCGCCGAGTATGCCAAGGTTTACTAAAAAATGCGCAGGTGGGGCCGTTGAGCTGCGCAAATGTTAGCTAAAGGTGACTTGAAATATTGAGCTATTGAGCGCGTCTGCGGAAAGGGCATCCCGTTATTTGGCCGAAAACCGGGTCGCAGTTTCCGGTTAGGCCCGCTAGCGGAAAATGCGAGCCGGTATCAGCTCTCAAAACGGGATACGGTTTTCGGTTGAGCCTTCAGACGGAAACTGCGACCCGGAATCCACGCTCAAACTGGGATGAGCTTTCCGCAAGACGGCCCCCAGGCACCCCCGGACGCAAACCTCAGCCATCTCTACATAGATCTCGATAGATTTGCCGAGAACTCAATCAGCGCATCTACCTGCGCATTTAAGAACCTAAACTCTCAGCAATAAGAAATCTTATATGAATTGACTTAGATTTTGTATATTCCGGCCCATAAGGGGATACACTACATCCTGAAAGACAAGCCGAAACACCGCTCGGCAGACCGCCGAGTCGGTGCAAACGCACAAGAGAGAGGGAATTTCTAATGGGCAAGATTCTTGGTATCGACCTTGGTACTACTAACTCCGCAATGGCCGTTCTCGAGGGCGGTTCTCCGACCATTATCGTGAACGCCGAGGGCGACCGCACCACCCCGTCCGTCGTGGGCTTCCGTGCCGACGGCGACCGCGTCGTGGGTAAGGCCGCTAAGAACCAGGCTGTCACCAACCCCAAGAACACCGTGTTCTCCATCAAGCGCTTCATGGGCCGCAAGTACTCCGAGTGCACCTCCGAGATCAAGACCGTGCCGTACGAGGTCAAGGAGGGCCAGGGTGGCCGTGCCGTCGTCGACATCGAGGGCAAGGACTACACCGCCGAGCAGGTGAGCGCCATGACGCTCGCGAAGATGAAGGCTGACGCCGAGAAGTATCTGGGCGAGACCGTCACCGACGCCGTCATCACCGTCCCGGCCTACTTCAACGACGCCCAGCGTCAGGCCACCAAGGACGCCGGTAAGATCGCCGGCCTCAACGTCAAGCGTATCGTCAACGAGCCGACCGCTGCTGCTCTTGCCTATGGCCTGGACAAGCAGGGCACCGACCAGCGCATCCTGGTCTTCGACCTGGGCGGCGGCACCTTCGACGTCTCCATCCTCGACCTCGCCGACGGCGTGTTTGAGGTTCTGTCCACCTCGGGCGACAACCACCTGGGCGGCGACGACTGGGATCAGCGCGTCATCGACTGGATGGCCGATAAGTTCCAGCAGGAGAACGGTGTCGACCTGCGTCAGGACCCCATGGCCCTGCAGCGTCTGAAGGAGGCCGCCGAGAACGCCAAGAAGGAGCTCTCCGCCGCCCAGCAGACCACCATCAACCTGCCGTTCATTACCATGAACCAGTCCGGCCCGCTGCACCTCAACTACACGCTGACCCGCGCCGAGTTCGAGAAGATCACCCGCGACCTGCTCGAGCGCTGCAAGCAGCCTGTCACCAACGCCCTGCGCGACGCCAAGCTTAAGCTCTCCGATCTGACCGAGGTCATCCTCGTCGGCGGCTCCACCCGTATGCCCGCCGTCCAGGAGCTCGTCAAGACTATGACCGGCAAGCAGCCCAACATGTCCGTGAACCCCGACGAGGTCGTTGCCGACGGCGCTGCCGTCCAGGGCGGCGTGCTCACCGGCGACGTCGAGGGCATCCTGCTGCTCGACGTTACCCCGCTGTCGCTGGGCGTCGAGACCATGGGCGGCATCATGACCAAGATGATCGACCGCAACACCACGATCCCGACCTCCAAGACCGAGGTCTACTCCACCGCTGCCGACAACCAGACCAGCGTCGAGATCAACGTGCTCCAGGGCGAGCGTGAGCTTGCCCGCGACAACAAGTCGCTCGGTAAGTTCCAGCTGACCGGTATCCCGGCTGCCCGCCGCGGCGTGCCGCAGATCGAGGTCACCTTCGACATCGACGCCAACGGTATCGTCAAGGTCTCCGCTAAGGACAAGGGCACCGGCAAGGAGCAGCAGATCACCATCTCCGGCTCCACTGCTCTGTCCGACGACGAAGTCGATCGTATGGTCAAGGACGCCGAGGCTCATGCCGAGGAGGACAAGAAGCAGAAGGAAGAGGTCGAGGTCCGCAACCAGACCGACAGCCTGTGCTACTCCACCGAGCAGACCCTCAACGAGCTGGGCGACAAGGTTTCCGCTGACGTGAAGTCCAAGGCCGAGGCCGCTATCGCCGACGCCAAGAAGGCGCTCGAGGGCTCTGACGTCGAGGCCATCAAGGCCGCCGGCGAGTCCCTGCAGTCCGTGGCCTATGAGCTGGCCCAGGTTGTCTACGCCGACGCTCAGCAGCAGACCGACGGTGTCGCCGGCGCCCAGCCTGCCGACGATGACGTCGTCGATGCCGACTACGAGGTTGTGGACGACGAGGACAAGTAATCATGTCCGCCCGTAAAGCTCGCACGGAGGCGGCTGCCGCTGGCGCCGCCCCTGTTGACTCTGAGGAGAAGGACGTGAAGATTCCCGTAGAGGCCGTCGACGATACCGAGGCCAACGAGGCCGCGGCCGCCGAGGCTGCCGAGAACCAGGTAGAGGATTCCAACAAGGAGGCGACGATGACCGAGGACGAGATGGTGGAAGCTGCTATCCGCGCCGGTGAGGAAGCCGCCGACAACGACTTTAAGCTCAAGTTCGAGCAGGCCCAAAAGGAGCTCGCCGACGTGCGCAGCGAGCTCGATGCTGCGGCAGAGGCTCAGAAGGCCGCAGAGGACAAGGCAAAGGACGCCACCGAGCGCACCGCCCGTCTGCAGGCCGACTGGGAGAACTTCCGTCGCCGCACCGCCAATGAGCGTATCGCCGAGCGCGAGCGCGCGACCGAGAAGCTTGTCACCGCGCTGTTGCCGGTGATCGACGATATCGAGCGCGCGATTGACCATGCCCGCAGTCAAGAGCTTTCCGACGACTTTAAGCAGTTCGTCGATGGCGTTGACGCGGTACATGCCAAGCTGCTCGACGTGTTCGCGCACGAGGGCGTTGAGCCAATCGACCCCAAGGGCGAGGCGTTCGATCCGCTCGAGCACCAGGCCGTGGGTCGCGTCGAGGACGCGTCGCAGTACGACGAGACCGTCAACGATGTGTACCAGAAGGGCTACCGCATGGCGGATCGCATCCTGCGTTCCGCGATGGTGACGGTGACCTACGGTGGCGAGAAGCGCCCCGCACCGGAGCCCGAAGCGGCGCCCGAGGATGCTACGGCCGATACGGCCGAGAGCACCGAGGAGTAATTGAGAAGGGCCCCGGGGCAACACCCGGGGCCCTTTCTGGCCTAGTGCCATATGAAAGCATGAACCGTCGTCTGCATGGGCGGCGGACGTAACAGGAGAGGAGCTACGATGGCTGCAGGCAAAACCTTCTATGACATCCTGGGCGTATCCAAGAGCGCCTCCGACAAAGAGATCAAGAGCGCGTTTCGCAAGCTCGCGCAAAAATATCACCCCGATGCCGGCGGCGACGAGGCCAAGTTTAAGGAGATCAGCGAGGCCTATGAGACGCTTTCGGACGAGAAGAAGCGCAAAGAGTACGACCAGATGCTCATGTTTGGCGGTATGCCGGGCGCGGGCGGCGCGTATGGCGGCGGCTACGGTGCCGGCGCGGGTGCCAGCGGCTGGGGCGACATCTTCGACAGCATCTTTAGCGGCAACGGCGCCTGGGGCAGCGATTGGGGCTCGGGCTTTGCCGGGGCTGCGGGCGCTGCCGGTGCCGGCGCTGGCCGCAGCCGTGCTCGCAAGGGCGGCGACCTGTCGCTGACCGTCGATGTGACGGCCGAGGACGCGTTTCGCGGTGTGACGCACAAGGTCACCTATCGCATTCCCTCGACAGGTGAGCAGCAGACCATTACGGTCTCGGTGCCTGCGGGTGCGGTCGACGGCGGCAAGCTGCGCTACAAGCGTCGCGGCGAGTATGGCGTTGCGGGTGGCGAGCGCGGCGACCTGGTCGTGACCACGCATGTGGAGGAGCACCCGCTGTTTAAGCGCAAAGGTGCCGACGTGACCATGGAGGTACCGGTCTCGGTCTACGAGGCGGCGCTCGGCTGCACGGTGGACGTGCCGACGCCCGGCGGTGCGACGGTTCGTCTGAAGGTGCCCGCGGGTACCCAGACGGGCAAGAAGTTCCGCTTTAAGGAAATGGGGGCGCCCGACGTTAAGCACCGTGGCCGCACAGGCGCGCTGCTCGTCGAGATCAAGGTGCAGGTCCCCACGAACCTATCCGATGACGAGCGCGATGCCATGACCAAGCTGCGCGAGACCGACACACGCGACTATCGCGAGAAGGTCAACCGTTACAAGGCGACGTACTAGGGCGGTCGCGGCGCACGCCCGCGCCCACGGGCTTATGATGGACGATAACGAGACGGAAAGGGGTCAGGTAGCATGGCCGAGGACAATAGGAACAAACCGCTGTACATGATCAGCGTGGCGGCCGAGCTGACCGGCATGCACCCGCAGACTCTGCGCGTCTACGAGTCCAAAGGCTTGGTGAATCCCCAGCGCTCGGGCGGCAACACGCGTCTGTATTCGCGTGCCGATATCGAGCGCCTGGAGCTCATCAACCAACTGACCGACGAGGGCATCAACCTCGCCGGCGTGGTGCGCATCCTCGATATGAAGGAGCGTGCCGAGGAGCGCGAACGCGAGAACGAGAAGCTCCGCGCCCGCGTACGCCAGCTCGAGGACGAGCTGCACGAGTACAAGATGCAAAAGAAGATCACCGCCCTGGCCCCGCGCGACGGCTCAGTTAACCCCGAGCAAGTCATGCGCAAGCTGCTGGGCGCCGGCGGGGATTTGTAGTTACGCGGTTTTACCAAACCGCGTAACGGGCCGACGCTGCTCGACGTCCAGAGCGACAATTTGTCATTCAAAAGGCAAGGCATGACCAGAAGGTCTATGCCTTGCCTTTTTCATGCCAACTTGTTCGCTCTGGACGTCGCTCGCTGTCCGTCCTCTACCTGCGGCGTTGCCTTGCTCCGGATACGGCAGGGTAGTCATTGGGGACGTTCTTAAATGACTAGTCAAAGGGGACATTCTTGCGGCATTTGGCACTTGGGGACGTTCCTTTTGTGCCGGCACTTTGGGACACTCCTTGTTAGGAGAGTGATGCAAGGGGCTCGTCCTTTACTTTACCGAGATAAAGTGAACGTGCAGATTCGCAACCCACTCGCAACTGTTCTATGGCACGATATTGAATGAATGTATGCTATGCGCCCGAGCCTTTCGGGCAGAGTGGGAGACAGTATGGTCAAGCTGTACGAGGACGGCATCTACCTGCGCGGCGGCAGCGAGGTTGTGCCTGCGGCCGAGGCTGCCGAGCGCGGTATTACGCAGACGCCCGAGGATGCCAAGCGTGGCACCATCGCGTATTCGATCCTCCAGGCACACAATACGTCCGGAGATCCCGAGGCGCTCAAGATCCGCTTCGACGCCATGGCGAGCCACGACATCACCTTTGTCGGCATCATCCAAACGGCGCGTGCCTCGGGCATGGAGCAGTTCCCGCTGCCCTACGTGCTCACCAACTGCCATAACTCGCTGTGCGCCGTGGGCGGCACCATCAACGAGGACGACCACGTCTTTGGCCTTTCCGCTGCTAAGAAGTACGGCGGCATCTTCGTTCCGCCGCACATCGCCGTCATCCACTCCTTTATGCGTGAGAACTTCGCCGGTTGCGGCAAGATGATTCTGGGTTCCGACTCGCACACCCGCTACGGCGCTCTGGGCACCATGGCCGTTGGCGAGGGCGGCGGCGAGCTGGCAAAGCAGCTGCTGTGCGACACCTACGATGTCGCCTATCCCGGCGTCGTGGCCATCTACCTCACGGGTGCCCCGCGTTCCGGCGTCGGCCCGCACGATGTGGCGCTCGCCATCATCAAGGCGGTCTTTGCCAAGGGCTACGTTAAGAACAAGGTCATGGAGTTTGTGGGCCCGGGCATCGCGAGCATGACGACCGACTACCGCAACGGCGTCGACGTCATGACCACCGAGACCACCTGCCTGTCGAGCATCTGGGCCACCGACGAGGACACGCGCGCGTTTTTGGCCATGCACGGCCGCGGCGACGACTACCGCGAGCTCAAACCCGCCGATGTTGCCTACTACGACGGTTGCGTCGAGGTCGACCTGTCGAGCATCAAGCCCATGATCGCGCTGCCGTTCCATCCTTCCAATGGCTTTGAGATCGACGAGCTCAACGAGAACCTCGAGGACATCCTGCACGAGGTGGAGCTCGAGGCTGCCAAGATCGGCGAGGGCAAGACGCACTTTAGCCTGCTCGACAAGATCGTCGACGGCAAGCTGCACGTGCAGCAGGGCGTTATCGCCGGCTGCTCGGGCGGCAACTACGACTCCGTGGTCCAGGCTGCCCGCGTGCTCAAGGGCGCCAACACCGGCTGCGGCGAGTTCTCGCTGTCGGTCTATCCCACGAGCCAGCCCGTGGCACTCGAGCTTACACGCCGCGGCTACATCTACGACCTCATGGAGGCCGGCGCGATCGTGCGCACGGCGTTCTGCGGCCCGTGCTTCGGCGCCGGCGACACGCCCGCCAACAACGGCCTTTCGATCCGCCACACTACGCGCAACTTCCCCAACCGCGAGGGTTCCAAGCCGGGCAATGGCCAGCTGAGCGCCGTGGCCCTGATGGACGCCCGCTCCATTGCGGCGACGGCTGCCAACGGCGGCGTCCTGACGCCGGCGACCGACCTGCCCGAGGAGACTTGGGACGAGGCCTGCGAGTACACCTTTGACGACGCGCCGTACAAAAAGCGCGTGTACTGGGGCTTTGGCAAGGCGGAGCCTGCCGACGAGCTGGTCGAGGGTCCCAACATCAAGCCGTGGCCCGCGATGGAGCCGCTCGGCGACGATATCCTGCTCAAGGTGTGCTCCAAGATCATGGATCCGGTCACCACGACCGACGAGCTCATTCCTTCGGGCGAGACGAGCTCCTTCCGCTCCAACCCGCTGGGCCTGGCCGAGTTTACGCTCAGCCGTCGCGATCCGGCCTACGTGGGTCGCTCCAAGGAGGTCGACGCCGTGGAGAAGCGCCGCGTTGCCGGCGAGGCAGCAGGCGATCTGGCGGCACTCGATGCCGAGCTTGCGGGCGTGTTTGAGGCGCTGGTCGGCGCGGGTGTCGCGGCCGATGCCAAGGCGACTGAGTACGGCTCCATGCTCTATGCCAAGAAGCCCGGTGACGGTTCCGCCCGCGAGCAGGCCGCGAGCTGTCAGCGCGTGATCGGCGGTCTGGCCAACATCGTCCACGAGTACGCCACCAAGCGCTATCGCTCCAACGTGATGAACTGGGGTATGGTGCCCTTCCAGATGGAGGCCGAGCCCAGCTTTGAGGTGGGCGACTATGTCTTTGTGCCGGGTATCCGTGCCGCGCTCGACGGTGACCTAAAGGACATCGCCGCCTACGTGGTGCGCGCCGACGGTGCGGTCGAGCAGATTGAGCTCTACATTGCCGATATGACGGCAGAGGAGCGTGCCATCGTCAAGGCCGGCTGCCTGATCAACTACAACAAGTTCAAGGCCGCTGCCGAGTAACGCACTTAATTGTCCGCCCGGGGCTTACCCTTTCCCGCCCGCTCACGCGCTTCGCGAGGGTCGCGTTCGGGAAAGGGTAAGCCCCGGGCTACATTTCTGCGTTCTCGTTGGGTCTTGAGGGACGCTAATAAATAGACTTGCTTGATGCCGCCTCTGTTATCGGGGCGGCTTCTTTTGTCGAAAACCACCATGAAGGGGTAGGCGCCTTTGCGGTGGTTCCGTTTGTCTCGACCTGTAACATCTGGGCCCCTATTTGACGAGCGGTTGTTACAGATTGAGACAAACGATCGCCGCCGATCATTTCATCTCAATCTGTAACATCTAGGATCGAAAAGGGCCGCTAGATGTTACAGATCGAGACAGTGGAACATCGGAGCCGAAACCACCACAAAGGTGCCTGCCCGGCGGGTCCTTATTTCGATGGGGTCCAGGTTATTTCATCGTCAAATAGCCAAGTGCGTGCCGAGCCACTGTTGCGCGCTGTCTGCGGATCGGGCTCGCAGGTTTGTTCGTAGGCATCCTCGGTACACCGATCCATAAAATCGACGACTGCCGTCTGGTCGCCCTCCATGACGTAGATTACGTCGCCATCCGAGATATAGACCCCCGGTCCTTCATTGTCCACGCAGCCGGGGTCGTATGAGACGTTGCACAATTTGCTCCCGTTTGCCGCATCGAGCTCAAGGGTCGAATGATACCCGCCAACCATTTGGCCGTTCTTGGCTCGATATGTTGCGGCGCCGTACCACCGCTTAAACGTCTTGCCTTTGAGTAAACTGGTTGCCTTACCGATAAGCTGCTCATCTTGGGTATAGCGCGTGGCTCCAAGTTCGATTCGGGGATAGTTACTGACCCCAAGCGCTGCGGGCGTACCGTCGAAATCGACGGTGATCGAATCGGGTTTGACGATATCGGTGAGGATTTCGATGGGGTAGCTTACGGTTTCAACCGCCGCCTGCGTTGCCGAGGCAGGGAGAAATGCGAGATAGATAATTCCTACGCCGACTGCGGTAATCGCAAACGCTAAGACGAGCAGGCCGATATAGGTGGAGCGTTTCACGGCGGGTACCTCGCAAACAGTATGCATTCATTAAGATAAGTGATACCAGCTTACGACAATATTCAAAAGAAAGCGATCGGTCGAAATGACGGGGCGAAAAGGCCCTATTGGGCTTCGATTTGACCTCTAATAGGAATATTTGCCCCACTCATTCTGGGCGAGAGGTCAATAATTCAGTTCACGAGTCTTGAGCGATACTATTCTCACTAAACTCACTATTTTCACAGTAAGCACTATAAATACGATAGGGAGGACGACGAGAACGTTGTGACGTGCGATAGCTAAGCCGTTTAAGCCGGACTCTGACCTTGAATCTCCGCCTCTATCTGTGCGAACGGGCTATTGTCGGTTCTCGATTCCATCGCTGCGTTTTCGTTGGGTCTTGAGGGACGCTAATAAATAGGCTTGCTTGATGCCGCCTCTGTTATCGGGGCGGCTTCTTTTTGTCGAAAACCGCCACAAAGGGGACAGGCACCTTTGTGGCGGTGGGGACGAGCTCGATGTTGTTGTGATCGTTGAGCGGCATGTTAATGGGCACCTCTACAGAATTTCATCTGGGCTGGCGGGTTTGGTTGTTTTGGGGATGCCGAGTTTGGATGACGCGAAATCGTCAACATTGTCCTTAATTCCGTCTTTGGTGTAGACAGTGACCATATAGGTGCTGTGTCCGAATTCGCCCTTGTCGCGTGTTGCCCAGGCATCCCAGTAGGCGGCCCCGTTTCGCCCTTTGATTTTTCCGACACGGCGGAGTTCTGTTCGCTTTAATTTCTGGTTGCTATAGATGGTTCGACCGGCTTCCGCGGTGAGCCCGCACTGTCCAAGCAGCTTGTCGAGGACTTGGTTCATGTGGCGCTCATCGGTGTTTGGTGCGTAGTCGTAGGCGAGGGTGATGGAGTCAAGGGGCTGGTCGTCGATCAGATAATTCATTGTCTGAGGTTCGAGGCAGAAATAAGGAGAGCATCCGTCGACCTTGCCGAGCAACGGTAACTTGGACTGCCAACTTCCGGTGGGAATTGCATATTCGTAGAACACGCCACGGCAGACAAAGGAGAGCGAGGTGGCACGCGAGCCGGCGTCGATCATCCCGCAAAGATCGAAGGGCGAGGCGATACCAAAAGAAAAGGGCGTGATGACGATAAGGAAGAGCATCACGATGGGTATGGCGAGAATGGCGATGACGTTGCGACCGGTGGAATGAGACGGCTTCATATGCGCTCCTCGAGACAAAGAGCTGTTGAGGATAGGCAGAAATGGATATGTTCAGAGAACAATTCAAGTTTAATCTCATGGCGTGAGATGGTCGACCGTTAGCGTCGAAAACCACCACAAAGGTGCCTGTCCCCTTTGTGGTGGTGGGGAGCGCGCGGCTTCTTTTGGTGATAGTGTTAGCCGGCGGTATCATTAGGACAAATGGCGCGGGTTTGCATTGTGAGGTGCTTTGCTGTGAGAAGTCCTGCCCGTATTGGATTGATTGTCTTGGCGCTTGCGATCGCTGTGGTTGGCGCGGGCGCTGTCGGTATGGCATTTCTACCTGCTGCGGTGACGGAGCCGGTGGTCAAGCCTGTGACTCAATCTGTCGAACTTCTGACCGGCGACGACAAGCCTGAGACCATTACCGTTGATTTTGATGAGCAACCGGCTGCGCTGGGCATTAGTAATTATCCACGCATTCAGCTTGGGGCTATGCGCTATACCACGGATTCTGGTCTGATCGACAGGGCGTCCGAGCTGCTCAAGGGCAAAATCTTTAAGCGCTGGTATGGATATGCGTCCTATCGGGCAAAAGCGAACGACATGGTTGGCGGATGCCACTCTTCCATCGAGCTGGACACTGCAAACGGCGCAAAGTTATGTGATGTCTCGTACGATCCGGGCTACGAGGACAATGAGGGTCCGGGCATCTACATCATGGACGGCGATGTCGCCTATGTCATGGAGGGCGACCAGACCGAGCTCAACGATTTTATGGGCCAGTGTATCCAAGATGCCTATAAACAGACCTGCTTGCCTGACCCGCAGGCTGCACGCGATAGTGGGTCTGCCCGTACATGGCTGTTCGAGGATGAGATGCCCTGGACCGTCGAATCGGGAAGTACGGGTCCGGCGAAGGAGTAGAGACCGCGACCACCACAAAGGTGTCTGTCCCCTTTGTGGTGGTTTGCATGTCGTGGGAACACTCAGAAAATCTTATATATAGAGACTTAGATTTATGTATAAGATCGCACAAAGCTGGCAACAATACTTCTCGAACAACGTGAAGCCGCCCCGTAGGGCGGCCGCCCCAAGAGAGGTGATTCCATGAGAATCGATAAGCTAGCAATGACGTCGCGCGAGGCGTTGCAGACCGCCATGAGCACGGCTGCCGATGCGCAGGCCGGCGCGGTGGAGCCGATTCACCTGCTGTCTGCCCTGCTCGGTGCCGGCGAGCGCAATATCTCCGTGATCATCGAGCGCATCGGCGCTGATCCGGCCCAGCTCGCACGCTCCACGCAGGATGCCGTCGACCGCGCGCCCAAGGTTTCGGGCGAGGGTCAGCAGATGGGCCTGTCCAACGAGCTCGTCCGCGTCATCGAAAAGGCCGAGAAGAAGGCCACCAAGATGGGCGACAGCTTTGTGGTGACCGAGCATCTGCTGATGGCGCTTGCCGAGGACAAGGGCGAGGCTGGTCGTGTACTGCGTGACGCTGGCGTGACCAAGGAGCGCATCGAGCAGGTCTACGAGGAGCTGCGTGGCGATGACCGCGTGACGTCTGCCGAGGACAAGACCCAGTTTGAGGCGTTGGAGCAGTACGGTCGCAACATCTGCGATCTTGCCCGCGCCGGTAAGCTCGACCCGGTCATCGGCCGTACCGACGAGATCCGCCGTACCATTCAGGTTCTGTCCCGCCGCACCAAGAACAACCCCGTGCTCATCGGTGAGCCGGGCGTCGGTAAAACGGCTATCGTCGAGGGCATCGCCCAGCGTATCGTGGCCGGCGATGTGCCGAGCACCCTGCGCGACCGCGACCTCATCGAGCTCGACATGAGCGCGTTGGTCGCCGGCGCCAAGTACCGTGGTGAGTTCGAGGACCGCTTAAAGGCCGTGCTCAAAGAAGTGCAAAAATCCGAAGGTAAGGTCATCCTGTTCATCGATGAGCTTCACACCATTGTGGGCGCGGGTGCCACCGAGGGCTCCATGGACGCAGGCAACATCCTCAAGCCGGCGCTCGCCCGTGGCGACCTGCATGCGATCGGCGCGACCACGCTCGACGAATACCGCAAGTACATCGAGAAGGACGCGGCGCTCGCCCGTCGTTTCCAGACCGTTATGGTGAGCGAGCCTACCGTCGAGGACGCCATCTCGATTCTGCGTGGCCTCAAGGAGAAGTACGAGATCTTCCACGGCGTGCACATCACCGATAGCGCGCTCGTGGCCGCCGCCGACCTCTCCGATCGCTATATCGCCGACCGCTTCCTGCCCGACAAGGCCATCGACCTGGTCGATGAGGCGGCAAGCCGCCTGCGCATGGAGCTCGACAGCATGCCGGTCGAGATTGACGCCACCACGCGTCAGCTCACCCAGCTGCAGATCGAGGAGCAGGCGCTCATGAAGGAGACCGACGACGCCTCCAAGGAGCGTCTGGAGGCCCTGCGCCAAGAGATTGCCGAGGTCCAGGAAAAGCTCAACGTGCAAAAGGCCGGCTGGCTCAACCAGAAGAACGCCATCGACCACGTGCAGGAGCTCAAGGGCCAGCTCGACGAGGCCAAGAGCGAAGAGGAGCGCGCGACGCGCAACGGCGATCTGGGCCGTGCGTCCGAGCTGCGCTACTCCGTGATTCCGGGCCTGCAACAGCAGATTCAGGATTCCGAGGCCGCGCTCGAGGCGCAAAAGCAGCAGGACGGCGAGGGCCTCAACGAACAGGTGACCTCCGATGAGATTGCCGAGGTCGTGAGCGCCTGGACCGGCGTGCCCGTGTCCAAGATGATGCAGGGCGAGCTCGACAAGCTGAAGGGCTTGGAGGGCGAGCTGCATAAGCGCGTCATCGGCCAGGACGAGGCCGTCTCCGCTGTCGCCGCAGCTGTGCGCCGCAGCCGTGCGGGCCTCTCCGATCCGGACAAGCCCATCGGCAGCTTCTTCTTCCTGGGCCCCACCGGCGTAGGCAAGACCGAGCTCGCCAAGGCGCTTGCCGAGTGCCTGTTCGATGACGAGCGCGCGCTCGTGCGTATCGACATGTCCGAGTACATGGAGAAGTTCAGCGTCCAGCGTCTGATCGGTGCGCCCCCGGGATACGTGGGCTACGACGAGGGCGGCCAGCTCACCGAGGCCGTGCGCCGTCGTCCGTACTCCGTAATCTTGCTCGACGAGATGGAGAAGGCCCATCCGGATGTCTTTAACGTGCTGCTGCAGGTGCTCGACGACGGCCGCCTGACCGATGGCCAGGGTCGCCAGGTGTCCTTCAAGAACACGATTATCATCATGACGTCTAACGTGGGCTCCAAGGCCATCGCCGATCTGTCCGGTAAGGACGAGGAGGAGATGCGCCATCAGGTCGACGCCGCCATGGCTCAGACCTTCCGCCCCGAGTTCCTCAACCGTATCGACGATATCGTGGTGTTCCATCCGCTCGGCATGGCGCAGATCGAGAAGATTGTCGACATCCAGCTTGCCGACGTCCGCGCACGCCTGGCCAAGGAGCGCATGACGCTTGCCATCACCCCGGCGGCCAAGCAGATGCTCGCCGTGGGCGGCCTGGACCCGGTCTTTGGCGCCCGTCCGCTCAAGCGTCTGGTTCAGCGCGAGGTCGTGGATGCCATCGCCGCCGCTATCATCGACGGCACGGTGCGCGAGGGCGATCAGGTGACGGTCGATGTCGACAAGGACGGCGGCTTTACCGTCGTGTGCGACAACACGCCGGCGGCCACCTACGAGATTCCCGACGCCGAGTAGATTTTGGGCCATGCCTTAAAATCTGCCTTTTGAGCCGAACGCCAAGGGCGGCGGATCCAATTGGGTCCGCCGCCCTTTTTCGTGCGACAATCGATGATGTTGAACGTGAGTACATGGCAAGGAGCTATGCAGATGAAAGACGAGAATAAGACGAATACGCCGGCGACCGATGCCGCACCCGCCGCACCCAAGCCTGCGCCTAAGCCGGCGCCCAAGCCGCGCGACCCCTACATCCGTGCCGAGAACGAGGACGACGACGGCTACGATCCCTACAGCGATCGCCGCCCCGAGCGCGAGCCGATGTTCGAAGCCGATCCGTGGCGCTGAGTGCCACCCAAAAGGCCACCAATAAGTTGCGGTGAAATAGGGACTGTTTTGCGGTTTGACCAGTAAAAACAATCCCTATTTCACCGCAACTGCGTTAGGGATTTTTCTGCAGGGGGAGGGTAGTCAAAAAAGCCCCGTCCCAAATTGACTGCCAAATTGGCTGCTCGGGGAGTCGCATTCGAGCTCGGTTGTCCTCTTAGCCACTCGATATCCTTCGGAGCAATAATAGTGAAAAACTTGCTTAAGTGTTAATCAAGCTACACACAATCTTGCTCTCTAATTAATCAAGAATCAGTATAATTTTGATTAGCTAGAGAGCAAGATTGGAGAATCATGGCATTCAACGACTTGATCGCCCAGAAAATAAAGGACTTTGAACAGCAGGGGGTTCCGCAGGTCTTTGAGCGAGACCTTGATCTGGGAAACCCACAGGAGCCAAAGCGCGACAACATCGTAAATGTGGTTGTGGGGGCCCGCCGTTGTGGAAAGACGTATCGCCTGTATCAGGAGATGCAGCGGCTTCAAGGCCGGGGCGTCGAGCTTGACCGGATGCTTTACTTTAATTTTGAGGACGAGCGCTTGCGCCCGTATGAGCCATCGCTGCTGGCGGACGTGCTTGACACGTTCTATGCGCTGCGTCCTGCTGCTCGAACCGAGGGCGCTTACATTTTCTTTGACGAGATCCAGGAAATTCCCGAATGGGGTGCGTTTCTGCGGCGTGTAGTCGATACGGAGAAAGCGACCGTCTATGTGACGGGATCTTCTTCTAAGATGCTGTCCTCAGAACTTAAGAGCGAGTTCAGGGGTCGTTCTCTTATAAGAGAGCTTTTTCCGTTGAGTTTTTCGGAATACGTTCGATATAAGACGGGGAGCGTTTTCGAGCCAGATGCGACCTTTTCCCCAAGCGATGCAGCGCTGCTTCGACATCATCTGATCGGATATCTTGAACGAGGGGGATTCATCGCGACACTTGAGCAGACGCCCACAGACGCGATTCAGCTGCTACAGGAATATGCTTCGCGAACGGTCGCCATGGACGTCGTTGAACGTTACGACGTCAAGAACCCTCGCCTGGCATCTCTGTTCCTGACGCGGTGTATGGCATCTTCGGGACGAGAGCTGTCGGTGAACAAAGTGTACAACGAGTTCAAGAGCAGGCAGATACCCGTCAGTCGTAATTCGCTCAGCGACTTACTTGAGTATTATGAGGATGCCTACCTGCTGTTCTCCGTGCCGGAGTTCACGCGTTCACTGGCAAATAACATGCGGTCTGCGTCTAAGGTCTACGCTGTCGATCCTGCGATGTTTGGAGCATTCTCTCCCGCATCGGCATTGGATCAGGGCCAGAGGCTCGAGACCGCAGTGTTCAACGCGCTAAGAAGAAGGACTCCCGCGGTGAGGGTCGGATCGGTCTGCCGCTTGCTGATCAAAGAGAAGAGCAAAAACCATGAGGTGGACTTTGTGGCTGGGGACGCACTTCTCATGCGGGCTTATAGCCTGATTCAGGTGAGTGTGGATATGGCAAGTGAGAAAACGCGCGAGCGCGAAATTGCCGCGCTTGATGCCTCGATGGCCCAGTTCGATCTTGGCGAGTCGGCGATCGTTACCATGGATGAGCAGGCCGATATTCCATGCGAGCACGGTGTGGTACACGTTGTTCCCGCATGGAAGTGGCTCCTTGCCTAACCATCTACGGATCTGTGGGGCCAGGACCTCCTGGCCCCTTCATCACGGTTGGGGAGCACCATGATGCGCCCGGCTAGTCCTGGGCTTTGATACTCGGCAGGAGAATCTGGGCGAGGTAGTCGGTCTCGAGTTTGGTCGCGGCGTCTGCCTTGCCGTCTTTACCGACCAGGTCGTTTTTGATCTGGCTGTATGTGTAGCGGTTGCCGGTCGTGAGCTCGACAAGCTCAATCGCCGTATCCATGGGGTAGGTCGACACGGGGTTCTGCGTGCGCCCGTTGATGGTTTGCGGGATCACATACGGATAGACAGGACCGCTCGCATAGACGGTGTAGCCGTTGCCTAGGCTGACCGTGCCCAAAACAGTATCGCCGTCGTCGGGGGTAAAGGTCTCGCCGTCGCGCACCGCGACGAGCGTCACGAGCGGTGTGTTGGTGTCGCCGTCCAGATAAATGCACATCGTGCTGCCGTTTTGCCAGGTTGCGACCTTGCCATACCACTCAACCGGAATATCGAGCTGATACAGGTTCGTCGCCTTGTGTCGAGCGTCGGCATCGCGGGCGGACTGTGCCTCGCTTGCGCTTACGGCGTTGGCGGCGGCATCGCGGCGCGTAATTGCCGCCTGCTGGAGTATCTTTGCCGCGGCGGCGGAGCTCGCGCCGCCTTCCTCGGCATACTTGGCGGCGGCATCGATTTGGTCGTCAGTCACCGTGTCGGCCGAAGGTACCTTGAGCTTAAAGGTGGCCTGGGCACTCAAATCCTGCCCATCGCTCTTAATGGTGACCTGCGCCTTGGTGGTCGGGACGGTGTAGATGGTGCCGTCGGCCGCGATGGGGGAGGCGGCGATGGAGAACGTGTAA
>UROJ01000005.1 GCA_900549335.1 uncultured Collinsella sp. | reverse complement strand
CGTGTCCAAGAACCTGCTCGCCGTCTACCCCGAGTGGTCCAGCGCACTTACCTGGGCTTTCCCGGTCTTCCAGACCATCATGGCCGTGACGGGCATCTTCGCCGGCCGTATCTCCGATAAGATCGGCCCGCGCAACGTCGTGATCGCTGCCGCCGTGTGCTACGGCGTGGGCTGGTTCATGTCCGGCACCGTCACCGAGCCGTGGCAGTTCTACCTGTGGTTCTCGCTCGTCGCCGCCATCGGCAACGGCCTGGGCTACAACCCCGCGCTCACCACCGGCCAAAAGTGGTTCATCGACAAAAAGGGCCTCGCCTCCGGCATCACCCTGGCCGCTTCGACCGCCGGCCCCGCCGTGCTGTCCCCGGTGCTCGCCTCGCTGCTCATCCCGAGCCTTGGCATCTTTGGCGCCCTCAAGGCGCTCGGCGTCATCTTCTTTGTGATGATTGCCGCCTCCGCCCTGTTCCTGAAGGCCCCCGAGGCCGGTTGGCTGCCCGAGGGCTTCGAGGCCCCCAAGGGCGGCGCGCACGCCGGCACCTTCGGTGACCTCACCCCGAGCGAGATGGTCAAGACCCTGCGCTTTTGGGTCCTCATCGTCACCTTCGCCTTCGCCGCCACCGCCGGCACCCTGCTTGTGGGCAAGGTTGCCTCCATCGCCGCCGTCCAGCTCTTCGCCGACCCCACGAGTGCCGCAGCCGTCGCCCTCGGCGGCGTGGTCGTCTCCGTCAACACCTGCGCCAACCTGGTCGGTCGCCTGTCCTTTGGCCAGATCATCGACAAGCTCGGCGCCTACAAGTCGCTGCTCATCAGCCTTGTCGTCACCATCGTCGCGCTCGTCATCATGTCGATGAGCTTTACGCAGAGCATGTTCTTTGTGGCGCTCGCCCTGCTTGGCTTTAGCTTTGGCGCCCTGCTCGTCATCTACCCGCCGCTCACCGGTGGCGCCTTCGGTACCAGCAACATCGGCGTCAACTACGGCATCATGTTTTTGGGCTACGCCGCTTCTACCTGGATCAGCCAGCCCATCACCGCCGTGCTGTATCACGCCGAGGCCGGCAGCGCCGCCTACCAGCAGTCCTTTTACGGCGCCATTGTGATCGCCGCCATCGCCGTCGTGCTCACCGTCTACATGATGGTCTCCGACAGCAAGAAGAAGTCCGCTTAGTTTTGCTTGACGCGGCAAGGGCCGTCCTCTTGCCGCATTCCACCAGTCACCAGTATTAAGGAGTCGAAATGTCTGAGCTCAACCCCGTCCGCATTGCCGTTATCGGCGCCGGCGCCATGGGCCGCAACCACATCCGCTTTGTCACCGAAGAGCCCGAAGCCGAGCTCGTCGCCATCGCCGACGCCTTTGAGGGCGCCCGCGCCACGGCCGAGGCCGCCGGCGTCCCGTTTTACACCGATCCCGCCCAGATGATGGACGAGGTCAAGCCCGAGGCCGTCATCATCGCCACCCCCAACGACCTGCATCTGGGCGTTGCCCGCGAGGCCATCAAGCGCAACATCGTGCCGCTGGTCGAAAAGCCGATCTCCAACGACCTCGAGGACGCCCAGGCCTTCGCCGCCGAAGCCGAGACCGCCGGCGTGCCCGTGCTCGTGGGTCAGCACCGTCGCCACAACCCCTTCGTCAACAAGGCCAAGGAGATCATCGAGTCCGGCGAGCTGGGCAAGCTCACCGTGTCGAGCTTCCACTACATGATCTATAAGAATGACGAGTACTTCGATGTCGAGTGGCGCCGCAAGAAGGGTGCCGGCCCGATCTTGGTCAACCTGGTTCACGACGTCGACCTGCTCCGCTACCTGCTGGGCGAGCCCGTTGCCGTCCAGGGTATGCAGTCCAGCGCCGCCCGCGGTTTTGAGACCGAGGACTCCGCCGTGGTCAACGTCCGTTTTGCCGATGGCGCGCTTGCGAGCATGACCATCTCCGACGCCACCGCCAGCCCCTGGAACTGGGAGGCAACCGCTCGCGAGGATCCGCAGTACCGCCCCTTCGACGCTGACGCCTACTTTATCGGCGGAACCTTGGGCGCCCTTTCGCTGCCCCGCCTGCACCAGTTCTCCTACAACGGTGCCTCCAACTGGCACAAGCCGCTGCAGATGGAGATCCCGGCCGTGGACCCGGCGCTGCCGCACAAGATGCAGCTCAAGCACTTTGTGAAGGTCGTCCGCCGCGAAGTTGAGCCCGTCGTAACCCCCGCCGATAACGTCAAGACGCTCACGCTTCTCAACGCCATCAAGGAGGCCGCCGAGACCGGCCAGCTCGTCGAGCTGTAATGCCTTGAGAGCGGCCGCGGCAGAAACCCCATGCCGAGTCCCTCGGTCCGCCACAAATAAGCCCCTCTTCTTTGCCCCGCGAGCAGCCTCCTGCCCGCGGGGCATTTTGCTACTTCGCTGACGATTTTTCTGAGGCGGGGGGGCCTTTTTGCGCCTCAGCTTGGTTCGTTCGCCACGAAATGTGCCTATCTACTACGTTTAACCGATCGCCCTCAACCATGCCAAGTTTCGCGGAATAAAAACCGCAGGTAGACGAGTTGCGCATTTTCGGAAAACCGGGGGATGGTCGACCCACACGGTTCAAACGTAGTAGATAGGCCGCTTTCGTGGTTCCGCGCCAAAACAGTCTTTTTTGGGCGAAGTGGCAGGTGGTATCCTTGGTAGCCCTGTGCTGCAAACGCACCTTAAACGCAAGGAGTCCCATGGATCTTATCGCCCAGCTCGCCTGCGAGCTCAACCTTAAGGCCGCCAACGTCGAGGCGGCTGTCAAGCTCATCGACGAGGGCAACACCATCCCCTTTATCTCGCGCTACCGCAAGGAGGCCACGGGCGGCATGGATGACGTCGCCCTGCGCGCCCTCGACGAGCGCCTGTCATACCTGGGCAATCTTGAGCAGCGTAAAGAGGACGTCATTCTGCTCATCGACGCCCAGGGCAAGCTCACGCCCGAACTCGAGCAGCAGATTCGCGAGGCCACGCAGCTCCAGCGTGTCGAGGACCTCTACAAGCCCTACCGCAAAAAGCGCATGACCCGCGCGCAGAAGGCCCGCGAGGCCGGCCTGGAGCCACTCGCCAACATGATTATCATGCAGGCCTCGGCCAAGGGCAGCGCGCTCAACACCGCCGCGGCCTACGTCAACGAGGAAGCCGGCTTCGACACGCCCGAAAAGGCGCTCGCCGGCGCGGCAAACATCGTGGCCGAGACGGTGGCCGAAGACCCCGAGAACGTCGCCGACCTGCGCGCCTTTACGCAAAACACCGCCGACATCGTCGTCGAGGCCACCGACCCCGCCGAGAAGACCCCCTACGAGCCGTACTACAGCTATGATGAGCCGCTGCGCCGTATACCCAACCACCGCGTGCTGGCTATCGACCGCGGTGAGCGTGAGGGCAAGCTCCGCGTGCGCGTGAACGTCGACGGCGCTGCCGCCACGGCGCGCCTCGGCAGCCGTTGGCCCCGACGCCAGGGCGTCTTCGCCCCCATATTCGACGCCGCCATCGCCGACGGCTACAAGCGCCTCATGGCTCCCTCGCTGGAGCGCGAGGCCCGCGCCAAGCTCACCGTTCGCGCCCAGACCGAGGCCATCAACGTCTTTGCCAAGAATCTCGAGGGCCTGCTCTCGGCACGCCCCGTCCGCGGCGCCCGTGTGCTCGCGCTCGATCCGGGCTACCGCACCGGCTGCAAGGTCGCCGTCATGGACGAGACCGGCAAGCTGCTCGACCACGGCGTAGTCTACCCCACCAAGCCGCGCCACGACGTCGCCGGCACTAAGCGCGAGCTCGCCCGCCTCGTCAAGAAGGACGGCGTCAACACCATCGTCATCGGCAACGGCACCGCCAGCCGCGAGACCGAGGAAGTCGTCTCGGAGTTCATCGCCGAGCAGGCGCCCAGCCTTCGCTACACCATCGTTAACGAGGCCGGCGCGTCGGTGTACTCCGCCTCCGAGCTCGCCAGCCAGGAATATCCCGACCTGGACGTCACCGTACGTGGCGCCATGAGCCTGGGCCGCCGCCTGCAGGACCCGCTGGCAGAGCTCGTCAAGATTCCGCCCCAGTCCATCGGCGTGGGCCAGTACCAGCACGACCTCGACCAGGCCGAGCTTTCACGCACCCTGGGCCACGTGGTGGAGGACGTCGTTAACCGCGTGGGCGTCGACGTCAACACCGCAAGCGCAAGCCTGCTGGGATACGTATCGGGCATTACGCCGAGCGTGGCCAAGAACATCGTGGCATACCGCGAGGAAAACGGCGCCTTTACCGATCGCCGCCAGCTTAAGAAGGTCCCCAAGCTGGGACCCAAGGCATACCTCAACGCCGCGGGCTTCCTGCGCATCAGCGGTGGCAAGAACCCACTCGATGCGACGAGCGTCCACCCCGAGAGCTACGAGGTGGCCACGTCCGTCCTGGAGCGCGCCGGCGTTGCGGCAAGCGAGCTCAGCCGCGGCGGCGTGCCCGATATCGAGCGTCGCCTGGGCAGCATCTCGGCGCTGGCAAGCGACCTGGACTGCGGCACCCTGACGCTCATCGACATCGTCAACGAGCTCAAGAAGCCCGGTCGCGACCCGCGCGACGACGCGCCCGAGGTAGTCTTTAGCCGCTCGGCGCTTTCGATCGACGACCTGGAGCCCGGCATGGAACTCAAGGGCACGGTGCGCAATGTTGTGGACTTTGGCGCCTTCGTCGACGTGGGCGTGCACCAGGACGGCCTCGTGCACATCTCCAAGCTGGCCAACCGCTTCGTCAAGCACCCGAGCGACGTGGTGCGCGTCGGCGACACGGTCAAGGTGTGGGTCGAAAAGGTCGATCGCGACCGCAAGAAGATCTCCCTCACCATGGTGCAGGGGAAGTAAACCGCCAAAGCAAGGGTCCCCCCTCTCGCGACGTGCAAAATTGCGAGTATTCTGCAAATTCCGCCGTTCCGAACGCCCCACAAAGACAATGACTTCAAAAACAGCCCCCGTTTTAGCGTCATCAGAGCCAAAACGGGGGCTGTTCCGTGCTTCAACCAGATGGTAAAAGCCTTTACCTTGCTGAATACTCGCGATTTTGCACGTCGCTGCAGGGGGTACCTTTGTCCACGGCAGGATATGGAAGCCTATCACCAACCTACCGGCAAGCTCGTGTCGGCAGCCCCGGCCTTTCCTTTGCCTAGCGCGACCCTCGCGAAGCGCGTGAGCGATAGGGAAAGGAAAGGCCGGGACGAGCAGCCCGCGGCGTAGTCAGTGTTCGCGTTACGGCAGGATATGGAAGCCGAGCGAGGCGATATCCTTGGCAAAGCCGCGGACGGTGTCGAGCGAGACCTCGTACGGATCGCGGCCGATGTTCTTGCGCTTGGCCAGGATGCTGTTGGGCACCGTAATGATCTGGCAACCGCATCCTTCCGCCTGGTAAATATTGATAAGCTCACGCGTGGACGCCCACAGGACTTCGCAGTTGGGCTTGGCGGCGGCCTTCTTGACCGACTCCGTCATAAACGGAATGGGGTCGACGCCGGTGTCGGCGATGCGGCCGGCAAAGAGCGAAATGATGGACGGCGTCTCGGCGTCAACGGCCTCGACCATCTCGTCGACCTGCGTAGGCGTAAAGATGGTGGTAACGTTGACCTTGATGCCGTCGGCCGAAAGCTTCCGCACCAGCCCGGCGGTGGACTCACCCTTGGTGGTCACGCACGGAATCTTGACGTAGACGTTATCTGCCCAGGTAGCGATCTCGCGGGCCTCAACCTCCATGGTCTCGACGTCGTCGGCAAAGACCTCAAACGACACGGACACATCGGTGATGTGGGTCAGGACCTCCTTGGCAAACGCGCGGTAATCCGTCACGCCGCCCTTCTTCATAAGGGACGGGTTAGTCGTGAAACCCTGAACGTTGCCGTTCTCGTACATGTCGAGCATGCCCTCGAGGTTTGCACCGTCAGCGAACACCTTGATTGCCATCTGCCTGATTCCTTTCGTCTGCATATGGGCGTTGAACTGCTAAACACTTTACCTACGTTTATCAAGGCGTGAGCTGCGGTTTTTTATCTTCTCGGCGAACGGTATAAACACCTCAGTGTTTGGATTGATAAATCGATTGAGCATGCAAAAGCAAAGAGTCGCAGTTTGAGCAAACGTCAGAAGGCGAGATTCATTAGATGAGGCCGAAATGCTGCATCGCTGTGACGGTGCCGTCGTGTGCGACATCGTCGGTCACGTAGTCGGCGAGCGCCTTGACCTCGGGCATGGCGTTGCCCATGGCCACGGCCGTCTCGACCGCAGCGAGCATGCCCAGGTCGTTGCCCGAATCGCCAAAGCCAAAGGTGCGCGCATTGCCAGTGCGGCCCAGATACGCCAGCGCTCGCGCCACGCCCACGCCCTTGTCAATGCCCTTGGGGCTCAGCTCGCGGTTCTGGCCGCCGGTATTGCACAGCTCAAAGTTGCGATCGATAAAGCCATCGTCGTTGGCTACGCGAGCCAGGTCGCTCGCGTTAATGCACACCTTGCCTACGCGCAAGCGGCCATCGACGCGCATCTGATCAACGCCATGCACCACGCCGGCGCCTAGCAGAAATGACTGTTCGACACCAACTGGCTCAAGTGAATAGGTGGCACCGTTCGTCTCGAACAACGCCTCGCCGCCCGCCACAGTAATACGACGCGCGAGCTCCGCGATAACGTCCTCGTCAAAGCAATCCTCGTGCACCACGCGGCCCTCGACCTCGAGCGTCGCCCCCGCCATGGCAACGATACCCGCCGGGTTCAGCGCACGCAGGCCATCGGCAATCAGCCACAAGGGGCGACCCGTGCAGATAAATGCCCGGTGACCCGCATTGCGCAGTCGACCAAATGCATCGACAACAGCCTTCGACGGATGGACTGCATTGAAGTCCTTGTCGGTCATATCGTCGGGATCGAACGACGTCAGCGTGCCGTCCACGTCAAAAAAGAGCACGGCGGATTCGGGGCACGCATCAATCATATGGGTTCCTTTCGAGGATAAGGGCAAACGAAGCATCCATCATATAATGGAGCGACGCAACCAGAGAGGTCACCCATGGAATTTTACACAAGCTGCCCCGAGGGCTTTGAGTCCGCACTCGCCGATGAGCTTAAACGCCTCGGGCTTTCGCATGTCCGCCGCCTGAAAGGCCGCGCTACATTTGAGGGCGAGCTCGAAGAAGGCTACCGCGCCTGTCTGTGGTCGCGCCTGGCGAGCCGCGTGTTTGTGGTGCTTGGGCGCTTTGAGGCGCAGGATGCCGATGAGCTGTACGACAGCGTTTACGACATCGCCTGGGAGACCATCATCCGCCCCGGCGCCACCATCGCCATCACCGCCCGCGGCGTGACCGAGCAGCTGCGCAACACGCGCTTCTCGGCCCTGCGCGCCAAGGACGCGCTGTGCGACCGTCTGGCCGAGACCACGGGCCGTCGCGCCGACGTCGATGCCGCCGACCCCGATGTTCACCTACTGCTTTCGCTGCGTCAGCGCCGCGCGAGCATCAGCCTGGACCTTTCGGGCGACCCGCTGTTCAAACGCCTGCCGCCCGCAGCGACCCGCGCCGGCGAGGGCGCGCACGTGCTACGCCCCGACTACGCCGCCCTGTTGCTGGCGCAGGTCGGCTGGACCGCGCTATGCGAGCGCGAGCTGACGGCCGACGATTACGAGAACGAAGCCCTGCCCACGCTGGTCGACGCTTCGTGCGCCGGCGGCGGTCTGCTGCTGGAGGCAGTGAATATCCTAACCGACCGCGCCCCGGGCGCCGCCCGCGAGCACTGGGGCTTTGAGGGCTGGCAGCTGCACGACGCCGCCCTGTGGGAGCAGCTACTTGCCGAGGCGCGCGAGCGCGAGGCGGCAGCACGCGAGCGGCAGGCGCGCATCGTGGCCGTAGACATTGACCCCGCCGCCCGCAAGACTGCTGAACGCATGGTTAAATGTGCCGGCTACAAGCGTTTTGTCGACTTTTGTGCCGCCAAGCCCGCCACCGTGCTGGACCATGCGGGCGCCGTCGCCGGTGCCGCCGTGGTCGCGGACACCACCGAGACGCCGCTTTCGCTCATGCACGACGCCATGACGCTGGTCGGCGAGCTGCGCCGCACGCCCGAGCTCGCTTCGGCACCGGTCGCCGCGCTCACCCGCGATGGCCTTATGGCGCGCGCGCTCCACGCCGAGCCCGCGCGCTCCATCGCCGTCATGCCCAATAATGAAGAGGCAACTATTGAGGTTTGGCCCTCGCTCGACCACGCCGCCGCGGCATTCGAAGCTGCGACCAGCGCAGATGCCGAGGAGCAGACCGCAGACGCTCAAGACGAAGCCGCCGACGCCCTCATGCCCGAACCTGCCGCCACGCTCGACCTGGGCGACAGCAAGCCGTTGCCCGTGCTCATCCCCGAGTCCGAGCAGTTCGCCAACCGCCTGCGCAAGAATGCCCGCCTGCGCCGCAAGTGGGCCAAGCGCGAGGGCGTGAGCTGCTACCGCGTCTACGATGCCGACCTGCCCGATTACTCCGCCGCCATCGATCTGTACGAGGGTTGCCCGCAGACTCCGGGCCGCTGGCTTGTCATCGCCGAATACGCCGCGCCCAAGACCATCGACCCCGCGCTGGCCCAGGCCCGCATGCTCGACATCTTGGCCATCGCGCCGCGTATCTTGGATGTTCCGGCCGAGCACGTGCACGCCAAGGCCCGTATGCGTTCGCGCGGCGGCTCGCAGTACGGCAAGCAGGGCGCCGGCAAGGGCGGATCGGGCGAACGCGCCAACATCGCGCGCCGTCGACTGCCGCTCATCGAAGAGGGCGGCCTCACCTTTGCCGTCAACTTTGACGACTACCTGGACGTGGGCATCTTCTTGGACCACCGCGTCACCCGCAACCTGGTGCGCGAGCACGCCAAGCAGGCGCGCCGCTTCCTCAATCTGTTTGCCTACACCGGCACTGCCACCTGCTACGCGGCAGATGGCGGCGTCGAGGAGACCGTGACGGTCGACCTCTCCAACACCTATCTGGACTGGGCCGAGCGCAACATGCGCCAGAACGGCTTTGTGGGGCCTCAGCATCATTTTGTGCGCGACGACGTGCTCGCCTGGATTCGCGACCAGCGCCAGACGCGCAACCGCTGGGACCTGATCTTTGTCGACCCGCCCACATTCTCGAACTCGTCCAAGATGGGCCGCCGCACCTGGGATGTCCAACGTGACCATGTTGAGCTTTTGGCCGGCGTATCGCGCCTGCTCGCACAGGGCGGCCATGCCATCTTTAGCTGCAACCTGCGCGGCTTCCGCCCCGAGACGCGCAAGCTCGCCCGCGCGGGCGTGGTGCTGGAGGACATTACGGCGCAGACCATCCCCGAGGACTTCGCGCGCAACCAGAAGGTGCACCACTGCTACATTGTGCGCCGCCTGCCCATCGAGGACGCCATGGCCGAGGTCGGCTTTAGCGCCGAGGAAATTGCCGAGCGCGTCGAGGAACTGCGCAACCCCGAGGCCCGCAAGCCCCGTGCGGCAGCGCCCAACCCCTCACCTGCGGACAAGCCAAAAAAGAAGAAGTTCTACGCCAGCACGCCTAAACGACGCGACTAGACACAAAAATGGGGCAAACGGGTAACCCCGTTTGCCCCATTCGCTATTTTGACGATACCTCTGGTGAAGCCCCTTAGATAAGGCCGAGCGCTTCCAGCGCCGTCGCCACACCGTCCTCGGCGCAGGAATCGGTCACATAATCGGCGGCCTCGCGCACATGCGACGCCGCTTGCCCCATCGCGACGGACACATCCGCGGCTTCGAGCATCGCAAGGTCGTTTTCCGAGTCGCCGAACGCATAAGTTCGCACCCTTCGAAAGCCATCCGGCAGTCCTCGCTCGATCCTGTCCGCTAAAAGCCGCAATCCCGACCCCTTATTGACACCCGGCATCACCAGCTCGTGGCACCCATCGCCCACGTCGTAGTAGCCGAGCTCGCACCGAAGATACTCGCTTTTTCGATATGCCTGCATCGAGACGTCAATAAAGTCGACCTTGCCAAATCGCAGCGACGGGTTAGCGCGAGCCATGCCTTCCAAATCACAGGCGACCTCGCCCCAGTCATACAGACTTTCCCCCGTAGGCGAAAGCTCGACACAACCGTCCGTTCCCTCGAAAAAAGCCGCCATCCTGCACCGGATCATCTCGGAGACCATCTGTTCCAGCATGACGCAATCGAAGCATCGGTCGGCAATGACCTCGCCGTCGAGCTGAACGTAGGCACCGTCCAGACTCACGCAGCCGCGGAAAGGCAATAAATCGAACAGCTGCACGAGTCCAGGCATGGCTCGCCCCGACGCAATGATGGGCACCCCACCCGCACGGGCAAACGCCCGGATAGCCTGGCAAACCCGCTCGTTCGGCACGCTGCCAGGCCCCGTCTCGGGGTCGCGATAGACCAGCGTTCCGTCAACATCAAAGAATCCGACAGCGAGCTCGCCCGCTCGCGGTGCCAACAGACCCGGCGCTGTCACAGTTGCCCCCGATAGGACTCGAGCATCTTCTCGGTCCAACCTTTGGGCATCTGCGTCACATAGCTCTCGTAGCTCGTGCCGCCATAAGTGTGTGCCGCGACAAAGTACCCCTGATAATCATTGGCGTAGCCAATCACCACCGGATGCTTACCCGTTCCCGCAAACGACTCCCTAATGTAGGCGCCAAGCTCGCTCGCCAGCTCGCCAGGGAAGGTCGCGAACACCACGCTGCCAAAGTCGAGCGTAGTTATCTCTACGGTAAAGTCCATCTCGTGACGCTCGAGCTGGTCCTCGAGCATAGCTTTCTCGGTATCAGCGAGCTTCTTCTCGTCGAAGGTGGGATTGTTGGCGAGTACCTCGAGCACCTCGTCAAGCTGCTTTTGGTACTCAGGGTAGAACTGTTCGTTGTTGTAGTGGACATGGTGCGAAAAACGGCTCACTTTGGGTGCCGAAAGCTCGACCGGCTCGAAGGTCCCCTTCATGATCTCGCCGGCAATACCGTTGGCGACACGTCGGAGCTCGGCGAAATCATTACCCTGGCGGAACTGTCGGTTGCCCAGGTCGCCCGAGGCACCCGTAAAGATATAGGGCACGCAGCCAATCCAATCGACGAGTTCGTCGCGCACCCCGCCCTGGACATCGGTCGTGAGCAGTCGGTTGGTGGGTCCGACGACCGTCGCGTGACAGTTGAAGTTGAGCATGGCACCCGCAACGGACCCATCCTCATACACAAAGCGCAAAATCAGGGCCTCATCGTCGAACGGAAGCTCGGCATCGTTACGATTCGAGTACCAGCCGCGCACATGACGTATGAGCATCTGGGCCTTAACGTCCCGTTCATAATCGCAAAGCCGCGTCGCGGCCTGAAGCACCAACCCAGTCACATACTCGACGTATCCCGGCGTGGTGGGAATGTCCATGGACCCAGCTCCCCCGAATCCGTTCGCCGCAGAATGCGTGTGGATCGAGTTGATGACGATGTGCCCCACCTCGATCCCCAACAAGCCCGACAGCCCCGTCCTCATCGCGGCAGTCGTCTCAGCCTTGAGAACGCACACATCGATCGAAACGAATAGCGTCCGCACGCCTTCGACCTCGACCAAAAGCAGCGTCGCGCGCGGCTCGTCGTGGATGCCGAGCCCCGGCTCTTTTCGGATGGGGTGGATATAGCCCTCCATCCAGAATTTACCTTGAGGTGCGATACCGACGGAAACACTTGCGGCCTTCACGGCTTTCCTCCATTCAAAAAAGCCCGGGCTTGACGCATAGGCCGTCCCGGGCACGTTTTTCTATTTGTTAGGCGACAACGTAGCAGTACGTATCCTCCATGCGCACAAACGTCGCAGGTATCGCATCGGTCCCCAGCGCTTCGGGCAGCCATCGCACCATATACTCCATACCCGGCTCTTCGAGGTTGAAGTGACCGATGGTGATGGCACACTTGTTTTGTCCGAGCATGCCGGCATCACGGATGTACTCGCACGTGGTGAAATCGATAAATTCCATGGTCATGAGACAGTCATCGCCATGGACATCGGTCTCGTTGATTTCATGCGTGTCGTCCTTGGCATTGCCCATTACATGCATGGGCACGCGCACGCGGTGCACACGAGCATGCGGATCGCCGGCGATGCGCGTGCCGTTGAGCCCAAGCTTTACGACCAGCTCGCGGGCAAGCTCGGTGGCATCCGTCTCGGGAATCTCATACTCGAGACAGGAGCCTTTATCGTCGCCCACGCGATAATCAAGCCAGCCGAGCTTCCAGGCCAGACCATAGAAGATGCCGTCGGCCATGGCTCCGTCCGTATCGATGGGCACACGGGAATGGATGAAATCATGGCAGCGCCAGACCGCGCCACCCCAATCATCGAGCAGCTCCTTCTTAGCCTTGAAAGCCAACGTGCTGCCAACCGCATCCTGATGGTCGCCATGGTTCCAGAAAATGGCCTCGTGGCTGATAATGCAGTTGGCGCCGAGCTCGCGTGCTTTCTTGATGACGTTGACCGTGGGCCAGATGCACGTCACGATTCCGGTGCATTCCTGAGCGGTGTCGCCATAGAGCACTTTGTCGCGCGTGGCCCCCTCGTCGATCGACTTGCCGGTGAGCGAGTCGATGCCGAAGCTATAGTCCTTGACGTGCTGGATGACCTCACTGATGAGCATGGTATAGCCTCTTATCTATTCGTCGCCCTCGTCATCTTCGACCTGAATGGTGTTGAGCAGCTTGATGGACTGACCGGCCATGGCAATGGCCTCCTCGATCCCCTCGTTGGTAAGAGGCATCGGCGCCAGGCAAAGCTCCATAGCGAGCACAACGTTCACGCCGGCAACCACGAACACATTAGGTCCCACATAGGGCATGAACTTCTGGTTGACGCTGCCGGCAAGAATATCGGTCAGAACAAGCACCTCGTCATCTGGGCCAAATCGTTCGAACACCGCGGCGACCTGAGGCTCGATCGGCTGATCGTCGACATAGGCGCAGATAACGTGGAAGTCGCATTTGGCACCCAGGAATTCAAGCGTGTCGGCAAGCCCCTGAGCAAACCGATGATGCGATGCGAGCACGACGTGTCTCATAAACTATCTCCTTGAATCGAAAACGACGACCCATGTAGTGGCGGAACATCGTCTAGACGAATCATCCCATAGCAGCCGCCGCGGCGTGTAGGAAAGATGCGGCGGCTGCAATGGAACGGTTCGAGCACGAACCGTTGCCACGGGATGGCGCCCGCGGCACGCCGGGAGGCTCGGGGAAGGCCTCCCGGCAAAAGGAAGGAAACAGGTGGAAAGTGCTTAGACGGCGAGGATACCGAAACCCGCGCAGACACAACTCACAGCCAGGATGCCCAAGATGATCCAGTTGAGCTTAACGCCCTTCTTAATCAGCTTGTAGACGAGCACCGCAAGCAAGACAGCCAACAGGTTGGGGAAAATCTGGTCGAGCACGCCCTCCTGGATGCCAAGCGAGATCTCACCATACGCAAAGGTAAGCGGCGTGGAAATCTTGACAGAGCTGTAGATGAGCGAACCCACCACGGTGAGGCCGAGAATCGAGGCTGCGTCAGTAAGGACATTAAGCTTATCGCCCATCTTAGTGACGACGGAGGCACCTGCCTTGTAACCCTGGACGTAGTTCTGCATGCGCCAGAAATACAGGGCGACCCACATGGCGATCCAGAGCAGGATGCCGACAGGGCTTCCCTGCTGAGCCATGTAGCCAGCGATGGAGCCAAAGATGGTCATGGGCAACAGCCAGATAAAGACGTCACCGATGCCCGAGATAGGACCCATGAGGCCGACCTTGAGGTCGTTCTCGGCGTTGACGCCGTTGAGATGTCCCTTATCCTCGATGGCGAGACCGGCGCCAAGCAGCAGGCCCGAAACGGGAGGAGTCGCGTTGAACACGCAGTCGAGCTGATTCAAGATCGCAACGTTAAAAGCGTCCTCGTCGTTGCCATAGATCTTGCGCAGAGCATAGTACGAGGCGAACATAGCGCACGGGGCATTCTGCGTGGCATAGGAGTACGCAGCAGTGTCCATGAGGCACATACGCCTGGAGCAGATCTTGAGATCCTCGTCGGTCAGGACAGGCTCGTACGTGCCATCGGGCAGCTGAACGGGAGCGGATGCCTCATCGAAATCCTTGAAATCCTTGGGCTTGAAGAAGTTACTCATCTTCGAGCTCGCCTCCAATCTCGGCAACGGCGACGGCGGGGGTCTCAGACTTGAGACGGAAGTACTCGATAGCGACGACGGCACCGAGCAGCGCGATGGGCAGGACGGAGAGGTTGAGGTAGGCAGCGAGCACGTAGCCGGCGATCAGGAACGCGTAGAACTTCTTGACCGGCATGAAGGTCAGAAGGATGGCGAAGCCGGTGACAGGCAGGACGCCCGCGGCGATGGAAAGGCCGCCGGTGAACCAAGCGGGCATGAAGGCATTGATGGCCTCGACCGCGGACTTGCCAAAGGCAAGGACGATGACCATCGGGAGCGCACCCTGGAGGAACAGCCACACGTGGGACAGGAAGCACGAGGCAAGCATCTTCTTGTAATCGCGCTTGACGGCGTAGCCGCGAATGACCTTGAAGACCCAGGAGTTGTAGATCTTGAAGATGACGTCGAGCTGCACGTAGAGCATGGCGACGACGACACCGATGGCAAGACCGACGGACACATCGTCGTTGCCGGTGATGCAGGCCGTGACTGTGGCGACCATGCCCGCCATGCCGTAGTCGGGAGCGGAGGAGCCGCCCAGGCCCACGGCACCCATGGACATGAGCTGGATGGTACCGCCGACGATCAGGCCGACATTGGGATCACCCAGGATGATGCCAGTGAGCCAGCATACAAGCGCATGCATGTTAGGAATCATCTGGGTAGCGTACCCGTCAACCGTACGGAAACCCGCAAGGATGACAAGCAGGGCAAACTGAAGTGCGTTGACTTCCACGTCTATCACCTTTCCTTACAACGAGATGAACTCTGAGATGGGCACAGGTTTGTCGGTGGTCATATAGCGGACCTCGACCTTGGTCCCAGAGGCTGCGATCTTCTGATAAACCGGGATGTCCTCCTCCTTGATGAAGGCGCGGCGCCCCGCTTGGACGCCCGGGGTGCCCTCGGGGGGAAGCTCCGTGAGCCCCAGCGTGAGCACCGGGATCTTTTGCCCAGCCTCGATGAGATCGAGAAACGTCTGCGGATCGCGAGCGATGGTAAACACGGTATGGTTGTCGTATTTACCGGCTTTAAAATTGGTGAGGGCCTTCTCCTCCGTGATAATCGAAAGTGCCTGACCCGAGGGCTTCGAAAGCTTCATGGCGGCTTTCCGCACCTCGTCATTGGCCGTGGCGTCGTCGATAATCATCGTGCGCTGCGTGGCATAGGTGGGACACCAGAAACCCTGGACGATGCCGTGCAGGAGTCGATAATCGATGCGCCCTGCGACGATGCTCATTGCAACCCTTCCTTTCCAAACTTGCGGGGTCAAAACCCGCTCCCTTGAGAGGGCAGCCGTGGTAATCACGCGCCCTCATCTCTTGCTGACCCCAAGATAGCGGCACGAGTCCCCTTGCCGGCCGGCAACGCGCCGAATCGACAGGCGCCCCTGGGTTGCAACAACCCAGGGGCGCAGATAAACAGGAATTGTGAAGTTATCGACAGTTGAGATTCAAATTGACGATATCAGTGTCGAAACATATGCCCGACTGGCATATACCAGTCGGGCATATGAGCTACTCGTCCTCTAGGATCATGCCCGCAATCGTGGCACGGCCCTTGGCGTCGCTCATCTTGACATGAAGCATATGGTGCACGTAGGAAATCTCGGACACGGGAATCTCGACACGGTAGCGCCTCGTCATGTCGGCGAACGCCTCGCGGAACCACTCGATGAAATCGGCATGGTCGCGTTCAAATGCGTCGGTATCGGGTGCCTCATCCACAAAGTTCTTGGTGACCAGGCGTTCGATCAAGCCGCAGAGATGCACGTAGACGCCAATCCTGCGACGCGCATCGATCTCCTCGCCCGAAAGCTCGGCCAGGCGTTTGACGGCACGGTCGGCTTCGATGTAGAGCATCTCGGGATTGAGAATCGTGATCGACTCGATAACGCTCTTGAGCGTAAGGTTGCGAAGAAGGTTGGAATGAAACTCCGCAACCCCCTCGGGATCGACGAGCGGGAACAGCGCCCGATCGAGCGCATCGGAGCTTCCCTGGTACAGGATATCCTCGAGTCCGACAAAGGGAACAGAGGCGACGCCGGGGTCCATCGTTCCCACGATCGCCCTGATCCGATATCCATCGAACAGGGGCGCGGCATCGCCCTTTTGCGCCAGCATCGAATAATCGCAGGTGACAAGTTGGACGTTCGGCCTTCCCGGAAGGCTATTCTGCACGATGCCGCGGATCTTATCCGCCGCATCGATTCCCGACTCGGAGCAAAACGCGACAGCATCGTTCTCACGCGAGCCGCGTACGATACTGTATCCCGGAGCGCACACTTCGCCAGCACGGTCGAGCACGCCCGAAAGATCCGCATGGGCGATGAGCGCGCTGCCCACCTCGAGAGCGAGCCCTGTCGACACATTGTTGACAATGTGGATATCGCAGGCGGTAAGCCCGCTGACGGCGTCGTTGATCTTCTCCAACGAGCCCATGTCGACCAGAATCGCCATGGATTTGCAATGCGCGTAACGTTCGAGCAGACGCGACAGCTGTCCCACAATCTCGGTAACATCCTGGTCATACGTCATATCGATTGCCTCGAACACGTGCGTCCGTAGGATTCGATCGGCAGCATCCGCGATACTCGTGGCGGTCGAATAACCGTGGCAGACGATCACACCCAAATAATCCCGAGGCCCGCCCGTCGTACGCAGGGTATCCCCCACCTCGATGAACAAGATCAACTGCGACAGATCGTCAAGCTCCATGCCCAGGGCGATCTTGGTCTTGGCGGCAACCTGCTCGACGACCGTCGCCGTGCCCGGCTGGTTCTTTGCCAGTAAGTCGAGCGCGCGCTTGATGCAAACCGTATTGAGCTGCCGCCATTTGACAAGGTTAACCCCGCTCCATAGCTGAGAAAAGAGCGATTGGGCAATCGAACGCGTTATCTTGCGCGTAAGCTCAATACCGTAGGCGCGGTTAACCTCTTCGACCATCGGCCCCAGCAGTTGTTCATATGAGCTGATGCGAGGGTTCATGCTCTGGTTCTCAAAGTTCATGTAGTCATCGTAGGCATGCACCGACATAGCCGCACCGGTGAAAAACTCCGTGAAGCTGATTTCCCCCGCATCGAGTGCGTCGACCGGATCGATAATCTTTTGAAAGAACCCGATCGCACGGGCGGAAGGATCGTTAACGTCCTTGTCGCCGCTGATGATTCGGTCGTCATCGGGCTCGGGCTCAGCATGACCGATCACACTCGATGGCAAGTTGTATGTCTGGATGGTGAGGGTCTCGCTATCGCGGTTGAGATAGGCGCTGGCGCAGCAGTTGGTGATACACGAGCGCAAGCCATCGATGTTATCCTTAAAATCGGCGTTGACCAGGGCCCTCAGAGCGCCGCGGCTCACAGCAATATCGGCACCCACGCGGCGGCCTTCGACACGAAGGTAATGCATGACAAGCGACGTTCGCTCCTCGACGCCACGCTCCGCGAGCCGAGGAAGACTGACCAGAATCGGAACGCGGCGCGCGATAGCGCGCACAACATCGCTGTCGACCGAGCGGTTGGTCGACAGGAGAAAACGGGGCGGCCGAACATCGGTCCCCTCGTCGCTATCCCCGCTTCCGATCCGCTGGAGTATCCTTTCGCGGGCCGCGGCGGACACATGGTCAAAGCAGCTCAAGTAGACCACGCCACCTTGGGCCTCATACTGTGCGCCACTTTGCGGCCCCTCACCAAAGACCGCCCCCTCTAGATCGGCATCGCGCCCCTCGTAGCAGGCACAATCGATATGGATGTAGCGAGCTTTCTGGGGCAGCGTGCCGCTGTTGACGCCGTACTCGAACGTCAGCTCACTCATAAGCTGCTTTCCGGTTCCATGCTCGCCCACCAAAAGCGCCGGCAGCCCATGAGGGGGATAGCGGATCGCGCTTTTCAGATGATCGATACACGTGCCGTAACTCAGCTCGAAGCCGATCGCCTTATCGAAATCGTGGGCCTCATCCATGCCAACGGTCTTGAGCAGGTCCTGCATCGAGGCGAATTCGAGCTTATCGAGCTTGCAGCGAAAATAACGCTCCGCAGCATGGCGGTGGAGAAAAATCACGGGACGCGTGTTCACCTTGATCGCAAGTCCCTGCCGCACGAGCTCGTTGAGATACTGGCTGGCGAGACTTCGACTCATGTGGCATTCCGCGGCGATGTTCGCCGTCGTGAAAGTCCTAACGCTGTCGATATTGAGATCGCGCGTAAGCCTATCGAGCTTCTCGAGCACTTCCACCTTGGTGTCGTATGAAATCATGCTGGGCCTTCCGTGAACCGTGCAGACGCTCACGATTGTAGCCCCATCCCCGGACTGCCGACACAATTCGTCTTCAGAGCCATTTTAGTGTCGACAGACGCCGTGAGATGGCTTTTTAGCGCCTTCGCCCTGTCGACCCATCGCCAGCAAGTACAAACATAGCATCCGGAAGAACTTGAGGGCAGAGGACTGAGTCCAAGGGCAAATAAAAAAGTTGCGGTGGAATAGCTCCCGAAAAGCCTCCTAAAGGACAAAACGGGGGTGCGGACAGAAAGTTGGACCGCGGGGCGGTCCGGACTGGAGGTTCGCATG
>UROJ01000004.1 GCA_900549335.1 uncultured Collinsella sp. | reverse complement strand
CTCGGGGATAGGCGCATGCACGGTCTGATTCTTGGGACTCTTGCCCAGCAGGACCGCGTCGTTCTTTTTACTCGTTCCCTCAATGAGCGCCGGCACCACAGTATGAAGCTCACCCTGGTTATACTCGTGTGCCGTGGTCTCGATAACCTTAACCAGGCGGTTGAAACGCTCGAGAATAACCTCATGCGGCGTAGGGTCGTCAATCTCTGCAGCCGGGGTACCGGCGCGCTTGGAATAGATGAAGGTATAGGCCTGAGCATAGCGGACCGTCTCGGCAAGTGAGAGCGTCTGCTCAAAGTCTTCTTCAGTCTCGCCCGGGAAGCCAACGATAATGTCGGTCGAGAGCGCGATATCGGGCATGCGATTGCGAATGCGATCGACCAGGCCCAGATAGTCCTCGCGTGTATAACGGCGATTCATCTCTTTGAGGATGCGCGTGGAGCCCGACTGAACGGCCAAGTGAAGCTGCGGCATGACGGCGGGCGTCTCGGCCATAGCGTCGATGGTCTCGGGCAGCAGATCCTTAGGATGAGAAGAGGTAAAGAAGATGCGCTCGACGCCCGTATCGCCCACCGCGCGCAGCAAATCGGCAAAACGCGGCTTGCCAAACAGATCGCGACCATATGAGTTAACGTTTTGGCCCAACAGCGTGATCTCGCGCACACCCTGGCGCACCAGACCGGTCACCTCGTCGACAATCTCCTCGAAGGGGCGGCTCTTTTCGCGACCGCGCACGTACGGCACGATGCAATAGGTACAGAAATTATTGCAGCCCGTCATGATGGGCACCCAGGCGTGATACTGGGTCTCACGATGCCACGGCATGCTCATGGCATCCGTATCCTCATGCTCATTGGTGCGGATATGACGCTTACCGTCCAGGAACGCCTCGGCAATGAGCTCGGCCACATGCGCGATGGAATGCGTACCAAAGATGACATTGACGTTATCGACGTTGGTGAGCAGGCCCTCACCATCACGCTGCGCGATACAGCCACCCACGGCAACCACGCGCTTGCCCGAAGGCGAAGGCGGCAGGCTTTTGCAGGAATTGCACTGACCGTACAGGCGAGTATCGGCGGCCTCGCGTACGCAGCATGTCATGAAGACAACAATATCGGCATGCTCGGGATCGAGCGCCATGAGGCAACCATACGAATCGAGCAGACCGCTCACGCGCTCAGAGTCGTGCTGATTCATCTGGCAGCCAAAGGTGCGGATAAAGTAGGTTTTACCGGCAAGAATATCGCGTACGGAACGCTGGTCCATGTGCATAAGTCCTAACGATGGGGAGAGGGGGGGGCGAATCGAGGCAAGCAGAAGCTATGCCACAGGCTTAACATCATCCATGACGACGTTATCCATAGCAGCTCGATTGATCTGGTGAACGTAAATAGAAAGACGGATGGCCGTGCGCGACTCCCCGTTAATAAGGATGTCGGAGAACACGGGCGCGCAGGAAATATCAAATCCGGTTGGAATCAAAAAACCGCGCGCAATAGCCACGGCCTTTATGGCCTGGTTGACCGCACCGGCGCCGACACACTGGATGTTGACGGGTACACCATCCTTGACCATGCCGGCGATGGCGCCGGCAACGGACGCGGGCGATGATTTGCTTGATACCTTCAGGCAATCCATGAAGAAACTCCTGCGTTTAAAAGTACGTTTTAACTGCAATAACTTTATCGTACCGAGTGGACTCGGTAAAGGCACTATTCCTCTTTGGCAAGATCGAAGGTCACGGTGATTCGATCACGCGAAACGCGAATCTTTGGGTCGCCGCAAAGGTTGAGATAGTACCGGGCGGCAAGGTCATTAAAGTCGCGCTCCACAGCACGCGAAAACTGTGCCATGTCATCCTTGGCAATACGTAGCCCGCGACGATCTTTCGCAAGATCGACAGGAGCCGGCGCATGCGAGGAAGAATCACGCTCGCGCAGCAAACGCGCGGTCACACCGCGAACGGGCTTAATCTGCCCTGCCAAAATGCGATGTGCCGTGCGCTCGGACATCTCAAGACCCAAACCCGAACAGATGCGGATAAAGTCCTCGGCATCAGAGGCAAGGCCTAAACGATCGACAACCGGAAGCTCGCTCTCGTCATCAATAAACAGGAGACGCGACGTATCGAGCCGGCTTGACGCCTGAGCATAAAGGGTCGCGGCAATCTCAGACGGAGAACCAAGATAGACATCGCAACCACGCAACTCCTCGAGCGCAAACTCACAGGCAGCGCGAATAATATTATGCGGACCGCGAGCACAGACATAACGTCCGTCCTCATCCTTGACGGCCTGGGGCCAGCTGGACTGATCGGCGCGCTCACTGAGGCGGTCGGCCGCAACGCTCACCTTAAAGGCTGAACCAAGATCGACACCGGACGTGACCACACGGGCCTCGTCGGTGTTCTGCTTGATCGAAAACAATGCCATGCCACGACCGTGAACGCCCCAACGGTCCATCTTCATGCTCTCGAGCTTGGAGGTAACGCGAGCATCGAAGATTTGCTCTTGCATATCCTGCGGAACACCCGAGCCGTTATCCAGAAAGACAAGCGTGCGGACGCCATCTTCCTTGGTCGTAGCGAGAAAGACCTTGTCGGCGCCGGCATCGCGAGCATTACGGAGCATTTCGATGACGATATCCTCGACATGCTGAATGTCGTGCTTTGCCTGGCGCCGCTCGGCCTCCGAAACGCGGAGGCGGACATACCCCTCGCCAAGGTTCTCCTCGACGCGAAGGTTGCCCTCCCCCGACATCGACGCGATAAATGAGATGAGCTCGTTCGCGTCGTTCATGTTATTTAGCGATATCGACAGCGCGGCTCTCGCGAATCACGACGACGCGCACCTGACCGGGATACTCCATCTCTTCCTCGATCTGATGGGCGATATCGTGAGCCAGAACCGTGGACTGGGCATCGGAGATCTTGTCCGGCTGAACCATGACGTGGACCTCGCGACCAGCCTGCATGGCATAGGTACGCTCGACGCCGTCATGGGAGTTGGCGATCTCCTCGAGCTTCTCAAGACGCTTGATGTAGTTCTCGGCAGACTCGCGACGGGCACCGGGGCGAGAGGCAGAGACAGCATCGGCGGCCTGTACCAGGACATCGAGCACCGTGTTGGGGTCGACATCGGCATGGTGAGCCTCGATAGCGTGGACGATAACGGGCTTCTCGCCATAACGGCGGGCCAGCTCGGCGCCGATGACGGCATGCGGGCCCTCGACGTCATGGTCGATTGCCTTGCCCAGGTCGTGCAGCAGGCCGGCGCGCTTGGCGGTCACAACGTCCAGGCCAAGCTCGGAAGCCATCACGCCGCACAGATCAGAGACCTCAAGGGAGTGCTGAAGCACGTTCTGACCAAACGAGGTACGGTAGCGCAGGGCACCAAGGGTCTTGACGATCTCGGGGTGCAGGTCGTGGATGCCGGTATCGAAGGCAGCCTGCTCGCCAGCCTCACGCACGCGCTGCTGGACCAGATCGGCAGCCTTGTGATACATCTCCTCGATGCGGGCGGGGTGAATGCGGCCGTCGGCGATGAGGTTCTCGAGGGCGACACGGGCGGTCTCACGACGGACCGGGTCGAAGCTCGAAAGAACGACGGTCTCGGGCGTGTCGTCGATCACGAGGTTGACGCCGGAAACCTGCTCGAAGGTCCGGATGTTGCGACCCTCGCGACCGATGATACGGCCCTTGAGGTCATCAGAGGGAATGTGCACGGAGGTAACGGTGACCTCGGCAGTGTGGTCGGCAGCGCAGCGCTGAATCGCCAGAGACAGAATCTCCTGGGCGGTCTTGTGGCACTCGGCGCGAACCTGCTGCTCGGACTCGCGAATGATCGTGGCGGCCTCGTGGGTGACCTCGCCGCGAACCTTATCGAGGAGCTCCTTGTGGGCGTCCTCGCGGGTAAGGTCGGCGATACGCTCAAGCTCGGAGGTCTGCTTTGCACAGAGCTCCTCGAGCTCACGGGAGCGCTTCTCGACCTGACCGGCCTGGCTGGACAGCTGATGCTCGCGCTTGTCGAGAGCGTCGTTGCGGCGATCGAGGGATTCCTCGCGCTGCATCACGCGGTTCTCGAGCGTACGAATCTCGTTCTTACGCTGCTTGTCCTCGGCCTCGGCGGCCTGCTTGTTCTTGATGATCTCCTCTTTAGCCTCGAGCAGAGCCTCTTTTTTGAGGGTCTCAGCCTGACGCTTAGCATCACCGATCAGGGACTCAGCCTGTGCATGTGCCGACTGAATCTTTTCGTCGGCCTCGTGAAGACTACCCTGCTTGGCGGTGCGCATGTAGGCAATGGCGGCGATGGCACCCAAAACGATGCCAACGAGCGCTGCGATGATAGGCATGCTCACTCCTTTTTATGGATTCGTTACACAACAAAGCGAACCGTCCTTACGAACGGCTCGCGACATTTGAGTAATATGGGCGCAGCTTATGCGGGTCGGATACAGATAAACATATAAACAAACTCATCACAGATGAGCACATATCACAAAACAAATGACAGTGTTTATCGTACGTTGAACCACAACAACTGTCAAATAAATGGCCCCAGCACGGCGGCTAAAACGCGGTGAACGGCAGGGCCACAAAACGCATACGCCTAAAGCGCACATTCCTCGCATTCGGCATCAAGACGTGCCTTAACGGCTTCGGCGGCGATGTGATACGAGAAGCCCTTGCCCATCAAAAACCGAACCAGTTTTTCGAATCCGCGCGTCTCTGGAACACGCCGCTTGGCGAGCAGGGCTGACGCACGCGCCAAATCGTCTTCGACGGCAAAATAATCCTCGGGATAACCGGGAATGTCGTCGAGCACGACATGACGGCGCTTGAGCTCGGTCTCGATTTTTCGCTGTCCCCAACCACGCCGCTTGCGTTCCTCGATAAAGTACGAGCAAAAGCGGTTCTCGTCTAAAAAGCGATACTCGGTGGCGCGCTCGACGGCGAAATCGATCGCGGGCTGGTGAAAGCCGTAGCGAGCCAGCTTGTCACGGACCTCACCCGTCGCATGGTCGCGGCGCGATAACATCTCGGTCACCATGGTAAGCGCACATTTACGCTCGATGAGCTGCACCGCATCACGAAAGTTATCCCAATCACAGGGAAGATCGGGGCGGTTTTTGACATACAGGCGCGCGACCCGCACGGGAATCCAAATGGACCGCTCAAAACCGCCCTCAAGTTCACAATCGATATGTGCACAAGGCTTTTTGGACGCATACCCGCTCGAGAACGAGGAGGCCGCCTTCTTATCGGGAAAGACGACCGCGGCCTCGGTCACCGTATACGACATGAACGTAACCGCTACTCGTCGTCATCATCGAGCATGGCTGACCCATCGATGGCGTAAAGCTCGTCAAACTCCTCAGGCGCAGGCTGATCGGTCAGCTCAACCTCGGACGGAGCATCGTCATCAAACTCAAGTCCGCAGGCAAGACGGACCTTATGCTCAATCTCGTCGGCGCAATCGGGGTGTTCGCGCAAGAACGCCTTGGCAGCCTCGCGACCGTTGCCGAGCTTGTCCTCGCCATAGGCAAACCAGGAGCCCATCTTCTTGCAGATGCCGCACTCGACAGCCATGTCCAGAATCGAGCCCTCCTTAGAGATGCCCGTACCGTACATGATGTCGAACTCAGCAGAACGGAACGGAGCTGCCACCTTGTTCTTAACGACCTTGGCGCGCACGCGGTTACCGATAACCTCGTCCTTAAGCTTAATGCTGTCGATGCGGCGAATGTCGATACGCACCGAAGAGAAGAACTTAAGGGCGCGGCCGCCCGTCGTGGTCTCGGGGTTGCCGAACATGACGCCGATCTTCTCACGCAGCTGGTTAATGAATATGCACGTCGTGTTGGACTTGGACAGCGAACCGGCGAGCTTGCGGAGCGCCTGGCTCATCAGGCGAGCTTGCAAGCCGACCGTGGTATCGCCGATCTCTCCCTCGATCTCGGCACGCGGGGTCAGCGCGGCGACGGAGTCGACGACGATGGCATCAATGGCGCCGGAACGCACGAGCATGTCAACAATTTCGAGCGCCTGCTCACCCGTATCAGGCTGGGAAATCAGTACCTCGTCGATATCCACGCCGATGCGCGCGGCATACGTGGGATCGAGCGCGTGCTCGGCATCGATAAATGCCACAACGCCACCCATTGCCTGGGCCTCGGCCAGGATCTCGAGCGAAAGCGTCGTCTTACCGGAGGACTCGGGACCGTAGATCTCGACGATTCGGCCGCGCGGCACACCGCCGATACCCAGAGCGGCATCGAGTGCCAGAGCGCCCGTGGGGATGGCCTCGACCTCGAGCTCGGGGCCACCGTCGCCGTACCTCATGATGGAACCCTGGCCGAATTTCTTCTCGATCTCGGCCTTGGTGGTGGCGATCATCTCATCGCGCTCTTTACCCGTCGTGCGAGCATGAACGGTACGTACGGGACCTGAATTCTTGGCCATGAAAAGCCCTCCTCTTAACAACCTGCATCGATAATAAACGAACGGCTGTTCGTGGTCAACCGTTCAGATAAATCATATGTAGCCGACCTTTCCAAAACCCAACCAAACGCCGACCAAACACTGACCAAAAACTTGACCGCAGGCGAACCAAGAAAATCATGACGAGAAAAAATACAACAACTACCTGCACAAAGATAAAATTCGTCAGGGGTCCCTATCTCCACAATTAAGGGGCCCGAAGGCCCCTTAAAACACGTCTATTCCATAGAGTTAAGCACAAGGGCAATGCGTCCCAATGCCTCCGCGACCGCATGGGCACGAACACACGAACGGTCGCCCTCATAGTGGCAGCGCACAGAGTCCACGACCGGCACTTCCCCATCAGCCGCGCGATACGCCCAGCCAATATAGAAAGTGCCAGCCGGATCGTCCTCAGTGCCGCCGCCGGGGCCGGCATAACCCGTTGCGCTCACTGCAATATCGCTCTGGTACAGCTCCAGCGAACGCGCCGCCATCTCGCGCGCGGTCTGATGCGACACCGCGGTATAGCGGTCGAGCGTCTCCTGCTCAACACCCAGAACGCGATGCTTGATCTCATCGCAGTAGGTCACCGCACCGCCACGCAGCACCGCCGAGGCGCCCGGGATATCGGCAATCGTCGAGGCGATCATACCTGCTGTCAGCGACTCAGCCGTCGAAACCGTCACGCCCCGAGCGCTCGCGCGCTCGACAATATGACGCGCCAGCTCCTCGTTATGTGCGGAAATCTGCTCAAAAGAGTCCGTCATACCCACCAGAACCTAGACCGAAAAGACGATCTTGCGGCAGTTCCAGAAGTACTGGGCGCCCGAGATAACGGTCAGGACAACGGCAACGGCGTACAGGAAGCGCGACACCGAGTAGATGCCGAGCGTCAGCGCCAGCGGGCCAAGGTGCAAGCCGGCCATCGCAAAGACGCACAGGTAACCGCAGATGGAGACCATCGTGGTCGCCGTCTTGTACTTGCCAAGCTTATCGGCGGCAACGACCACGCCGGCGGCACTCGCAACCATGCGCAGGGCGCTTACCAACAGCTCGCGGAACAAGATGATGAACACGGACCAAACCGACACGGCGCCAAATTCCAAGAACAGCAGCAAGGCCGAGAACACGAGTAGCTTGTCGGCGATGGGGTCCAAGAATTTACCGAAGTCGGTGATCTCGTTGCGCGAACGCGCCAGGTAGCCGTCAACCTTATCGGTGCACGACAGGATCACATACAGAATGAAGGCAGCGGCGGCGAGCGGGCCGTCGAAGGTGCTCCAATCCGTACCGGCAACGCTCGTGTGAGACAGTGCCGACACGATCATGAACACCGGGATAAAGACGATGCGAACGCACGTCACGATGTTGGCGGGCGTCCAGACACTCGTCAGTTCCTTATTGCTCTCGTTTGCCACGATGCTCTCCTACTCCACAACATGGCCGATAAGCTCATAGCAGAAGCTATCGGTAAACTCGACGGTCAGAATATCGCCCACGGACGCCTCGCTGGCGTCCAGATGCACCGCGCCATCGGAATCGGGCGCCTGGAACCAGGCATGTCCGATGAGCTCGGCACCATCCTCGTTCTCCTCGATACCGTCGACGATCACCTGGGCGCGCTCGCCCACATGTGCGGCAGTTGCAGCAAAACCGAGCGACTCGGCCAGGTCCATGGCCTCCTGGGCGCGCTCGAGCTTGACCTCTTCGTCGACCTGACCCTCCATCTTGGCGGCCAGGCTACCCTCCTCCTGCGAGTAGGCAAAGACGCTCGTGTAGTCAAAGCCGACGGTGTCCATAAAGTCGATAAGGTCGCGGAACTCATCGTCGGTCTCGGTCGGGAAGCCGACCATGGCCGTGGAACGAATCACGATGCCGGGGATGCGCTCACGCAGATCGCGGAACAGGTCCTCGAGCTCCTGGCGCGAACCGGAGCGACGCATGGCCTTAAGGATGCGTGCGTCGCAGTGCTGCACGGGGATATCGATATAGGGTAGCACCTCGGGGGTATCGCGAATCGTCTCGATAAGCTCGTCGGTCATGCCCTCGGGCTGCAGGTAGAGAACACGGACCCAGACGTTCTGCGGACGCACGGCCTCGGCTACGGCGCGCAGCAGCTGCGCCAGATTGCGCGGCGAGCCAACGGTGACGTCTTCGTCGGCAAAGTCGGTGCCCCAGATGCCCGTGTCCTGGCCGATCAGCACGATCTCGCGCACACCGCCGGCAACCAGGTCGCGTACCTCGGAGATAATGCTCTCGGCATTGCGCGAATGATAGCGACCGCGAATATAGGGGATCATGCAGAAGCTGCAGAAGCGGTTGCAGCCATCGGAAATCTTGACGTAGGCGACAGCGCCCTCGACAGTGCGCTTGACTTGCGGAATATAGGCAGCGATCTCACGCTCGACACCCAGCACGCCATCGATGACCGCCACGATGCCGTCCTCCTCGTCGGTCTTCACAAAGGCAGCGACCTCGGGCAGCTCGTCAGGCAGGTCGTCGCCATAGCGCGACGGCACACAGCCGCACATGACGATGGGACAAGAACGAACGCCGTCCTGAACCTCGTTGGCGAGCTCGAGCGTGGTCTCGATGCTCTCGGACGTTGCGGAGGCGAGGAACGAGCATGTATTGACGATGGCGATATCGGCATCCTGTGGGCCGAATGCCTCCTCGTAGCCCGCGGCGGTCAAAAGAGAACGCATGCGGTCGGTGTCAACCTCGTTCTTAGCGCACCCGAGGGTGATGTAGAGCACGGAGCCCAACGGTGTATCCATGTTGGAGAGCAGTCCTTTCGAATGATATTAGCGGTAGTTGGTGAACTGCAGCGGCTGGCCGTAGTCCTGGTCGCGCAGGAACTGGATAACGGTCTGCAACGCGTCCTTCGAAGCAGAGGAAACACGCAGCTTGTCGGCCTCGATGGTCACCTTGACCTTGAGCTTTTGGTCCTTGATGTCCTTATTGATCTTCTTGGCGGTCGCCTGGTCGATACCCTCGACGATATGGCCGAGCACGCGCACGGTGCCGCCCGATGCCGCCTGCGGAGCATCCCACGAGACAGCCTTGAGGTCGATGCCGCGCTTGATGAGCTTGGAGCTCAGGACATCGATGATCTGCTTGGAGACAAAGTCGGCCGGGGCGTTGATCGTAAAGAGTTTGTCGCCCTTCGAAAGCTCGATCGTGGCGCCGGAATCCTTCAGGTCATAGCGCTGGGAAATCTCGCGCGTGGTCTGCTGGAAGGCGTTGTCGACCTCTTGCATGTTGACCTCGGACACGACGTCGAAGCTGGAATCTTTAGCCATGATGTTTCCTTTCGCGTACGAGCGGCTTAGTAGCTATCGTACGAATAGTCGGTAGAATCGGTGGGCGTCTGGCCGTCAGTTGCGGTATCGGCGCCATCCGTGGACTGGGCATCGGTGCCGTCGGTGGTGTCGGTACCATCGGTGGTGTCGGCACCATCAGAACTTTCACCATTCTCGGAATCAGTCGTCTCCTTCTTGGGAACGGTGATCGTCACACGCGCTACGCCCGAGGTCTTGGTATCGTAACGGACCTTTTCGCCGTTCTTGGTAACGGTGACATCGGAAGGCTTGGACGTGGTGATCTCGATCGAGGACTCGGGCGTGTACTCCTGCTCAAAGGGGCCAGTCGCCTGGGCACCATAGACCGACTTACCGTCGACCTTGACCTCAATCCAGGCGGTCTTTCCCTTGGCAACGGAGACCTTGACCTTCGTTACCTCGTTCTCTTCCTTTTTAGCCGTCGTCTTGGTGGCATCCGAATCGGTCGACTCATCCGTCGCCTCATCGGTGTCTTCGTCCTCGTCGACCGTTTCGGTCTTCTTAGAAGACTTCTTGGTCGTCGTCTTGGTAGCAGTGGGCGTCTCGGGCGTGGTCTCGGGCGTCGAAGATGCGCAGCCGCGCAGAAGTACCACGATGAGCACGACCAGCAGCAACGCCACGGCACCGATACCGGCGTAGACGATACGCGGATCGAGCCCGTTGTTTTGAGGAGCATGGGAACCGCCGCGTCCACGACTGGAACTGCTGCGGCCGCCTCCCTGAGGCATACGACCACGATTGCTATCGGAACGGCCGCGATAGCCACCCTGGCCCTGAAGGCTGCGCTGACCCGAGCGGGGCGCAAGTTCACCGCGACCTTGATAGCCACGCTGGCCCGCACGCGGAGCCGAAGAGCGCTGGCCATACGGCTGTGGTTGAGAGCGAAGACGCGGCGTCACCTGCGTGGTGTCGGCGTCCGCATAGCCACCGCGAGAGCGTCCGGTGGAGATACCACGGTGACCGCGATCGGAATAGCCGCCGTCGCCGTAGCCGGCACGAGGGTCACGCGCCACGCCGCGGGCAGCGGGAAGTGCACGGTCCTCGGGCATCGGCGTACTGCGGAACCGGTCACGCTGTGAGCGAATCTCCTCGCCCGAACCCGTCTCGGTAATATAACCGGCCTGCTGAGGACGCTGTCCATAGCGGGTCGAACGACCGCCCTGAACCATCAGAAAGCGCCCGTTATCGACAGAGGAACGCGAATTGACGTAGCCGGCAGCGTCCTGGAAACGACCGCCCTGCTGCGACGTCTCGCGTTCGTATGCCATCAGGTCGTCAAAGTAGGCATTGACGACCTCACGCGGATTGAGGCCCAAAAAGCGAGCATAGCTCGAAATCATGCCCTGCGCATAGCCACGCGGCGGCATCGAAGCAAAATTACCGGTCTCGAAAAACTCGATGATCTGCGGCCTGATTTTGATGGTGTTGGCGACCTGCTGAATGGAAAGGCCCATTCGGCGACGCTGCTCGAGCAGCATGTCACCAAAGCGTGCAGCCATCAGAATCCTCCAAACTCACGATCTTCACGTGCCATCTCGGCGTCGACAGATTCCAGCGCGGCAAGCCCCTCCTCGTCCAACAGGACCTCGCGCGGCCTGGAACCGTCGGGCGGGCCGACGACACCCTTTTCTTCCAGCATGTCCATAATACGCCCGGCACGCGCATAGCCAACCTTCAGGCGGCGTTGCAGGCCAGATGTGGAGCCCAGCTGCGATTCCACCACAATATGGGCGGCTTCCCAAATGAGCGGATCATCGTCTTGCGGCTCGGCGACTCCGGTGCGGACAATGCCGCCGCCACCCGCCATGGACATGGAAGCGGGCGCCACAGCCGACAGGATCTCCTCGTGGTAGTCGGGCTCGCTCTGCGACTTGACAAACTCGACAATCTCGTTGATTTCGTCGTCCGAGACAAAGCAGCCCTGGATACGGCGGGGCTTGCCCCAGTCGACCTTGGAGAACAGCATGTCGCCCAAACCGGTGAGCTTCTCGGCACCCATCTGGTCGATGATGACGCGCGAGTCGATGCCCGTGGCGACGTTAAAGGCGATGCGGTTGGTGATGTTGGCCTTGATGAGGCCCGTCACCACGTTGGAGCTGGGGCGCTGCGTGGCAACGATAAGGTGAATACCGGCGGCACGGCCCAGCTGTGCAATACGCACGATCGAGGCCTCGACATCCTTACCGGCGACCATCATCAGGTCAGAGAGCTCGTCAATGATAATGACCAGGTAGGGCATCTTTTGCGGCGGGTTATCGTAATGCTCAAACTCGCCGGCGGCCTGCTTTTCGTTGTAGGTCGAGATCTTACGCACGTTGAGACGCTCGAAGACCTTCAGGCGACGCTCCATCTCGGACACGGCCCATTGCAGAGCGCTCGCGGCCTGCTTGGGCTCGGTCACCACGGGCACATAGAGATGCGGCAGACCGTTATAGCCCGCAAGCTCGACGCGCTTGGGGTCGACCATAATCAGGCGAACGTCCTCGGGAAGGGCGCGCATGAGCAAGGTCGTGATGATGGAATTGATCATCACCGACTTACCAGAACCGGTCGTACCGGCAATAAGCAGGTGGGGCATCTTGGCGAGATCGGCGACAACCGGCGTGCCCTCGGCATCGCGACCAATGGCTAGCTCGAGCGGACCGCCCTTCACATAGGGCAGAACGTCGCCCAGGTTGACGTTCTGGCGCTTGCGGTTGGGAATCTCGATGCCCACGAGCGAGGTGCCGGGGATCGGGGCAAAGATACGTACCGACTGGGCAGCGAGCGAAAGCGCGATATCGTCCTCGAGGCTCGAAATCTTGCTCACGCGCTCGCCCTCGCCAGGTTGCAGCTTAAAGGTCGTCACCGTGGGGCCGGCGATCCAGCCGACCACGCGGGCACTGCGGCCAAACTCAAGCAAGGTGGATTGCAGTGACTCAGCGGTCTGCTCAAGCTCCTTGTCCGAAGACGCGGCGGAAGCCGACTGCGGGTTGGCATGCAGGATTTCAAGCGGCGGAAGCTTGAGGCCGTCCTCTTCTTCGCCCTCGTTATCTGCGGCGCCGTCGTCCACTCCCCCATCACGAGCCGCAGCCGATTCGACAGCACTCGTGGCAGGCGCATCGGCAACCTTGGGATGCTTCAGGAAGTCGGGAATCTGAGGTGCGGCCGAGACGGGATTCACGGCAAACGGCGGCTCGGACTCGTCGATCTTATCGGAGTCGTCTTCCATCGAAAGCTGGCCGGTTACCTGGCCGCGCTTTGCATGGCGACGCGGCAGCAAAGTTGTCTTTGCGGTCTCAATCGGAGCCTCGTCGTCCTCGTCATCGCCCTCGGTGAGCTCAATCTCGCTATCGGACCAAGACGGGTCGGGCTCACTCGTATTGAGCTTGGGCGCGGCCTTGCCCTTCTTGGCATGGCGGTGCGGCAACAGCGTGGTCTTGGCCCGCTCAGCTTCAACCGACTCGGATACGTCGACAAACGGGTCATCGTCCTCGTCGTCATCGTCCAAAACCGGGTCCACATCGTTGCCCATGACCGTGGTCACGGCAGCATCGGAGCCCTTTTGACGAAGAATGCTCAGGTGTGGACGGGCAACGCCGGGCACCGACAGGGCTTCGTCGTCACCCCAAGGGCTGGCGTTGACATCGGCACGACGGCGTTCGGCAAAATCTGCCGCACGATCGCGTGCAGAGCGCAGCACACCACCCACAGAAAAGCCGATGATGACAAAACCAACGACGGCCAGACCCAACAGGACCACCATCGCGATAGGCTTACCCAGGGCATTCTGCAGCGCACTCGCAATAAACGCACCGATGTAGCCACCCGAGGCGGACAGATTTTGCGGCGTAAACATAAGGTCGCACGAATCGCTCGTGCCCGGCACCATCAGCGAAAGAATGGAGACGACGGCGATAAAGACCACGGCGCCGCCCGCAACAGAGCGCACGTTGAGCGGCGAGTCCTCACCCAAAAAGAGCGTGGCGGCAAACAGCAAGATGACGATCGGCAGCACGTAGGCGCCCAGGCCAAAGCCCAGGTGATAGAACCCGGCAACAGCAGCCGTCACGGGCGCAGTTGCCGGAGAAATCACGGCAATAAAGGACGCAATCGCCAAAACGGCAATGACCACGCCGGCGATATCGCGATTGGCCGAGGGCTCCACCAAGGGCTCAAAATCGTCGAAGTCCGCCTCGTGGCCCTTATTGGCACGCAGATGGGAACCGGCACCCTTAGCAGATGCCGGTTGGTTATTGGCCTTATTGCCTTTGGCGTTTTGTGCAGATCCGCGCGCCAAACTAAACCTCCATGACGACCGGGATGATCATCGGACGGGTACGCGTACGGCTCCAAATGAAGTTGGAGAGCGAATCGCGCACGGCCTTACGAATAGCATCGGAGCCGCTGCTGGTAAAGCTAAACTTGCCCTTCTCGATCGTCTTCATGATGGACGCGGAGGCATCCTCGGAGAATTGATCGTCGATGGCAAACGAGACGCCGCGACCCGAGAACTCGATAGCCTCGATCTTCTTGTGCTTGAGCGAGACGATAGCAACGGCCGTGACCATACCGTCATTGGCGAGCTTCTGGCGATCGCGCAGGACGATGGGGTCGGTATCGCCGATACGCAGGCCGTCGACGTAGACGACGCCGGACTCGACGGGCGTACCACGCTTGACGATACCGCCGCGCATCTCGAGCGTGTCACCGTTATCGAGGATAAAGATATGATCGTCCTTGAGACCCATCTTGCGGGCCAGCTGGGCATGGGCGCGCAGATGCACGGCCTCGCCGTGGACCGGCATAAAGTAAGTAGGCTTGGCCATGGCCATCAGAAGCTTGAGCTCCTCCTGGCTACCGTGACCGGAGACGTGGACGAGAGCGCGGTTCTTATCCCACACGTCGCAGCCGAGCTTGGCAAGGCTATTGACGACCTGCTGGACGGCTTTCTCATTGCCGGGAACAGGAGTTGCCGAGAGGATAACGGTATCGCCCTCGTGAATGGAGAGCGTCTTGTGCTCGCCATTGGCCATGCGGGACAGGGCCGACAGCGGCTCGCCCTGCGAACCGGTGCACATGACGACAATCTTATCGTCGGGCAGGTTATCAATATCGAAGGCATCGATAATATCGGCATCGTCGATGTTGAGGTAGCCCAGCTCGCGCGCCACGCGGGTGTTCGTGAGCATGGAGCGACCGGTCACAACGACCTTACGGCCGCACTTGCGGGCGGCATCGCAGATCTGCTGCAAACGATGGATGTGGCTCGAGAACGACGCGACGAACACGCGACCCGGGGCGTTCTTGATGGCGTGCAGCAGGTTGGGACCAACCTCTGCCTCGGACTTGGTAAAGCCGGGAACCGTGGCATTGGTGGAGTCGGAAAGCAGCAGGTCGATGCCCTGCTTGGCAAAGCGGCTGATAGCGGCATAGTCGGGCGTGACACCATCGATGGGCGTCTGGTCAAGCTTAAAGTCACCCGTGTGCATAACGGTGCCCTGATTGGTGCGGATGAACACGCCCAGAGCGCCCGGGATGGAGTGCGTCATCGAAAAGAAGTCGAGCGAGATGCCGCCGAGGTTGACATGGCTGCCGCCCTTGACCTCGCGGAACTTGGGCGCGCGGATTCGGAACTCGGAGAGCTTGCCCTCGATAAAACCGAGCGTCAGCTTGCTCGAGAAGATGGGCACCTTGTTGTTGAGGTCCTGCAGCAGGTACGGAAGCGAACCGGTGTGGTCCTCGTGGCCGTGGGTGACGATGATACCGCGGAGCTTTTCCTCGTTCTCCAGAACGTAGGTGTAATCCGGGAGCACCAGGTCAATACCGGGCTGCGAGTCGTCGGGGAACATGAGGCCAGCGTCGACGAGCACCATGTCGTCGCCGCACTCGAAGACCGTCATGTTCTTGCCGATGCCGTCAAGACCGCCGAGCGGGATGATCTTCAAGGGAGATGATTTTTTAGCTGCCATAGGTTAGTGTGGTTTCCTTTCTTCGAAACGGGTCTGGAACAACCGACGGGGCGCTTCTGGCAAACCGACCGCCGGGAACGTACAAACATGCATCACCGAGTCGATGCAGTAACCACAGTATGATACCCATTTGCACAACAACAGACCACCCATGCATCAAAGCCCCATCTGAACCGGTCTTTCCCGCCGGTCTGGTCTCAGCGGGCCCGGCACGGGCTAAGTTTCCTGCTCTACAGTCCTGCGCAAGACGGAAAGCACATTAAGTGCTTTCCTTTGCGTGCGGAACTCGCGATAAACTTAGCCCGTGCCGGGCCCGCTGAGACCAGACCTGCCAAAATAGGACAGCTTTATTTTGGTCGGTTTTATCTGGGGCAATGACGCGCATGCGATTGTCAAAAGATCTGAATTCAAATAACTGAATAGACTGTCTGACAAAATCGCAACCCGCAGCAACCAGCCCTTTTGCTATTCCCGGCGGGGGCCGCGGGTAAAGTTTATCGCGAGTTCCGCACGAACAGGAGGCCACTTAATGTGGCCTCCGTCGTGAGCAGGACTGTAGAGCAGGAAACTTTACCCGCGGACCCCGCCGGGAATAGCAAAAGGGCGACTCCATGGAGGAGTCGCCCTTGTTGAGCTGCTTATGTGCGGCTGTTACTCGGCGTCGTGGTGACGGCGGGGCTTGCGGCCTCCGTTGTCGCCGGGACGGCGCGGACGGTCGCTGCGCTCGGAACGCTCGCGACGCGGACGCTCACGGCGCTGGAAGTGCTCGCCGTCGCCCTCGGAGGAACCCTCGGCGCGAGCCGGGGCCTCGGGCTTGTCAAGACGATCGAGCGAGATCTTGCCGCGATCGTCGACCTCGATGACGACGACCTTGACCTCGTCGCCCACGTTGAGGACGTCCTCGACCTTCTCCACGCGGCCCTTGGCGACGCGGGAGATGTGCAGCAGGCCGTCCTTACCGGGCAGCAGGTTGACGAAGGCGCCGAAGGGCTGGATGGAGACCACACGACCGGTGTACTCCTCGCCCGGCTCGGGAACCTTGATGATGAGCTTGATACGCTCGACGGCCTGGTCGACGGACTCGCCGGTGCCGCCGACAAAGACGGTACCGTCCTCCTGGATGTCGACCGAGGCGCCGGTCTCGTCCTGGATACCGCGGATGACCTTACCGCCGGAACCGATGACGTCACGGATCTTGTCGGTCGGAACCTGGATGGAAACGATGCGCGGAGCGGTGCTGCGCGTGGTGTGGCGCGGCTCGGGGATCACATCGAGCATCTTCTGCAGGATGAAGGCGCGACCCTCCTTGGCCTGCTGCAGAGCGCGGGCCAGGATGTCGAAGGTGAGGCCGGTGGCCTTGTTGTCCATCTGCAGGGCGGTGATGCCCTCGGTGGTGCCGGTGACCTTAAAGTCCATGTCGCCCAGGAAGTCCTCGAGACCCTGGATGTCGGACAGGACCACGGTCTTGCCCTCCTCCTGGATCAGGCCCATGGCGATACCGGAGACCGGGCGCTTAATGGGCACGCCGCCGTCCATAAGGGCGAGCGTGGAACCGCAAGTCGAAGCCATCGAAGAGGAGCCGTTGGACTCCATGACCTCGGAAACGACGCGGATGGCGTAAGGGAACTCGTTCTCGTCGGGGAGCACCGGAAGCAGAGCGCGCTCGGCCAGGTTACCGTGGCCAATCTCGCGGCGCTTGGGGCTGCCCATGCGGCCGGTCTCGCCGGTGCAGAACGGCGGGAAGTTGTAGTGGTGCATGTAGCGCTTGCCCTCGGTGGGCTCGATGGTATCCAAACGCTGGCCCTCGTTGAGCATGCCGAGCGACAGGACAGAGAGCACCTGGGTCTGGCCACGCTGGAACAGGCCGGAGCCGTGAACGAGCGGCAGGTAGTTGTCCTTCACCATGATGGGACGGATCTCATCGGCGGCACGGCCATCGACGCGCTCACCAGTCTCGACGACCATGGTGCGCATGGCCTTCTTCTCGAGCTTCTTGAGCGCCACGGGGATCTCGCGCTCCCAAGCGGCCTGCTCCTCCTCGGTGAACTCGGCACGGATGGATTCCTTCAGAGCCTCGACCTTACCGATACGAGAGAGCTTGTCAGCGTCGCGAAGGGCGGCAGCCATCTCGTCGTAGTGGGCAAAGATACGCTCCTGGACCTCCTCGACGGGCTGGTCGAGCGGGTACTCCTTCTTGACGATGGGGCCGTTGACCTGCTCCCACTCGGCGACGAACTCGTCCTGAGCCTGGCAGAAAGCAGCAAGGGCCTCCTGGCCAAACTTCATGGCGGCGAGCATATCGTCCTCGGAGATCTCCTCGGCGCCGGCCTCGACCATCGAAATGAAGTCGGCAGAGCCGCCCAGCTCCAGGTCCAGATCGGAGTTCTCGCGCTCCTCGTAGGTGGGGTTGACGATAAACTCGCCGGTCTCCACGTTGCGGCCGATGCGCACGCAGGCAAGCGGGCCCTCGAAGGGCACGCCGCCGAGCGTCATGGCCAGGGAAGCACCCATGACGTTGATGACGTCAAAGGGATTGACCTGGTCGGCGACGAGCGAGGTAGCGACGATGTGCACCTCGTTGCGGAAGCCGTCCGGGAAGCTCGGGCGAATCGGACGGTCGATCATGCGCGCGGTGAGCGTGGCCTTCTCGCTGGGACGGCCCTCACGCTTGAGGTAACCACCCGGGATGCGGCCGGCTGCGTACATCTTCTCGTTGAAGTCGACGGTCAGCGGGAAAAAGTCGTAGTTCTTGCGCTCCTTGGAGACGACCACGGTGTCGAGCATCGTGGTGTCGCCCTGCTTGACCAGGCAGGCGCCGGTGGCCTGCTTGGCAAGCTCGCCCGACTCAAAGGTGTAGGTCTTGCCGTACAGCTCAAAGGTCTTGGATACGAGTGTCATTGTTCTCCTTTACCCCACAGGCCCCTTGCCTGCAGGCTTCTCATGTGACGCGGGCCCCCTGCCCCCGCCACGCTTCAGAGCGTGATTGTTCGCGCCCTTACACAAAAAGAGCGCCCCGCTGCGCAGGACGCTCCTTGCATGTACAAATCTTACTGGATGTTGTCGCGGATGCCCAGAGCCTTGATGAGCTCACGATACTCGACGATGTCGTTCTTCTTGATGTAGGAGAGAAGACGACGACGACGGCCGACGAGCATGAGCAGACCACGACGGGTGTGGAAGTCCTTCTGGTGGGACTTCATGTGCTCGGTCAGCTCCTTGATGCGCTCGGTCAGGATGGCGACCTGAACCTTGGGGTTGCCGGTATCGACCGGGGTGTTACCGAACTGGGCAGTCAGCTCCGCCTTGCGCTCTTTGGAAACTGTCTCTTATACACATCTCCGAGCCCACGAGACCGGAGCCTAT
>UROJ01000003.1 GCA_900549335.1 uncultured Collinsella sp. | reverse complement strand
ACAACACCTCGCTCAAGGTCAATCCGCCGCTGCGTACCGAGGAAGATGCTGAGGCCATCCGTCAGGGCGTCATCGACGGCACCGTCGACGCTATCGTCACCGATCACGCTCCCCACACCCCGTGGGAGAAGGCCCGCGAGTTCGAGCTTGCGCCCTTTGGCATGATCGGCCTCGAGACCTCCCTGTCGCTCGTACTCACCGAGCTGGTCAACACGGGCAAGATGAGCGTGGGCCGCATGGTTGAGCTCATGGCTATCAAGCCGCGTGAGATTCTGGGCCTCGACCAGGTTCAGGTCAAGGCGGGCTCCGTTGCCGACCTGACCGTGTTCGACCCCTCTGCCACCTGGACGGTCGGCGAGGACGGTTACGAGTCGCGCGCCGAGAACTCCGGTTTTGCCGGCCGCACGCTTACCGGTCGTGCCACCGATGTGTTTGTCGGCGGTAAGCAGACGCTCGCCGACGGCTGCATCTGCTAGCATAGCCTTATCGCTTTTGTGCGCGGTGCCCTTGCGGTGCCGCGCTTTCTGTTCGTTTTGACCATGCAATCGCATGGGGGATTGGAGCGTCTATGCCCACACCTTCCACTGCACGCATGCACGACTTCGAGGTCGTCTCGAACCAGGAGATCGCCGACGGCATCTTCTCGCTCGTCATCTCGGCCCCCAAGCTTGCAAGTGCGCTCAAGCCCGGTCAGTTTGTGAACATCGCCGTGCCCGGCGATGCGTGCTCGCTGCTTCGCGTGCCCCTGAGCTTCTATCGCGCCGACGCCCAGGCCGGTACCGTCGAGCTGTGGTACGCCGTCGTGGGCGACGACACCCGTCGTCTGTCGCAGATGGCCCCCGGCTCCAAGTCCAACCTGTTGGGCCCTGGCGGCCGCGGCTGGCTTGTTCCCGAGGGCACCAGGAAGGCGCTGCTCGTGGCGGGCGGCATCGGCGTTCCGCCCGTGCTGTGCCTTGCCGGCAAGCTTGTCGAGCAGGGCGTGGATGTCGACGTGTGCCTGGGCTTTGGCACCGCTTCCAAGGCCGTGGGTGTCGATGAGTTCCGCGCGCTGGGCGCCACGGTTAACGTGTGCACCGACGATGGCACGCTGGGCACGCACGGTTTTTGCACCGACCCGGCAGCCGAGCTGCTCGGCGAGGGCGGCTACGACTACGTCGCCAGCTGCGGCCCCGCCGTCATGATGAAAAAAGTCGCCGCCGCTGCCGCCGAGGCCGGTGTGTACTGCGAGGTGTCGCTTGAGCGCATGATGAGCTGTGGCTTTGGCGCCTGCAACACCTGCAACGTAGAGACGGTCGACGGTATGAAGGGCGCCTGCATGTGCGGCCCCGTGTTCGATGCTTCCAAGGTGGTGGTCTTCTAGTGGGTACCGTGAACATGGCCGTCGATTTCGGCGGCGTCAAGATGCAGAACCCCATCAACACCGCAGCCGGTACCTTTGGCTACGGTTGGCAGTTCCAGAACTTCTTCGATGTTTCGCAGCTGGGCGCCATCACCACCAAGGGTTGCGCTGCCGAGCCCTGGCCCGGCAACCCCGCGCCCCGCATGGCCGAAATTCCCGGCGGTATGATCAACTCCGTGGGCCTTCAGAACCCCGGCGTGGCCGCCTTTGCCCGCGAGTCCGGTCCGTGGCTCGAACAGCTGTCCAAGGACGGCTGCCAGGTCATCTGTCAGGTTGCCGGCCACTCCGTTGACGAGTTTGTCCGCGCGCTCGAGATGTATGTCGAGCTGTGCCCCTGGGCTGCCGGCTACGAGATCAACGTGAGCTGCCCTAATATCGCCGCCGGCGGTGCCGCCATGGGCTCCACGCCCGAGGGCGCCTCTTCCGTTATGGCTGCCTGCCGCAAGGTGACCGATAAGCCGCTGTTCGTAAAGATGGCTCCGGTCAACGTCGCCGAGATCGCCAAGGCCCTCGAGGCTGCCGGTGCCGACGGCCTTTCAGTCATCAACTCCATCCAGGGCATGGCCATCGACGTCCATACCCGCAAGTCCCGCGTGGCCAAGCCCAAGGGCGGCCTTTCGGGCCCGCTGTGCCACCACATCGCCGTTCGCATGGTCTGGGAGGTCGCTCAGGCCGTCGATATCCCCATCAACGGTGTCGGCGGCGTCATGACGGGCGAGGATGCGGCCGAGTTTATCCTGGCTGGCGCTACCTGCGTGTCGGTCGGCATGGCCAACTTCGTCGATCCGTGTGCTTCGCTCAAGATCGCGCGCGAGCTCGAGGCCTGGGCCGAGTCTCAGGGCGTGAAGGACATCAATGAACTGGTAGGTGCTTTCGAATGCTAGAGACCGATGCCCGCGACCGCGTGATCGTCGCCCTCGACTGCGATCGTGAGCGTGCGCTCGAGCTCGCCCACGAGCTTTCTGGTCATGCCGCTTGGCTCAAGGTCGGCATGACGCTCTATTACGCTGAGGGCCCCGAGATCGTCAAGACCTTTAAGGACCTGGGCTTTAAGGTCTTCCTTGACCTTAAGTTCCATGATATTCCGCATCAGGTTCGCGGTGCCGCCCGCTCGGCCTCGCTTGCCGGCGCCGATCTGCTTTCGGTCCACGGCTTGGGTTCGGGCGCCATGCTCGCTGCCTGCCGCGAGGGCGCCGAGGAGGCGCGCGAGGACCGCGCCAAGCTCGTCGCCATCACCGTGCTCACGAGCATGAATCAGGATGCCTTGAGCGAGATCGGCGTCGAGTCGCCCGTGGCCGAGGAGGCCGCCCGCCTGGCAAAGCTCGCTCAGGCCAACGGCATCGACGGTATCGTGTGCTCGCCGATGGAGGCTCACGACATGCGTGAGCTGCTGGGCCCCGATGCCCTCATCGTGACTCCGGGTGTGCGTCCGGTGGGTGCCGCCCTTGGTGACCAGTCCCGCGTGGCGACGCCTTCCCAGGCTATCGAGCGTGGCGCAAGCCACATTGTGGTGGGCCGTCCCATCACCGGCGCCGACGATCCGGTTGCCGCCTTTGACGCTATTGTCGCTGAGCTGGTCGAAAACGTCGCCTAAAAGATTCCCCTAAGTCACCACTTTTGGGTCTCATTAGCACAAAATAGCCCCTGTGCCTGCGTAAACTTTCCCATCCTTTGTGTGGAATCGCAGGTCAGGGGCTTAACTTTGGGCGCAGTATATTGCACTTTTTGCGGGTATCGTCTAACCTATGGAGCCGCGATTGGGCATTTTGTACGTTCTACGTGCTAAAATGCCAATTATTGAATCAGATATAACCCAACTTTTTGGAGGTACGAATGGCACTCCCTCAGCTTACCGATGAGCAGCGCAAGCAGGCTCTTGAGAAGGCTGCTGCCGCACGTCACGCCCGCGCTGAGCTTCGCGAGCAGATCAAGAAGGGCGAGAAGTCCCTCGAGTCTGTGCTCAACTCCGATGACCCCATCGCTTCCCGCATGAAGGTTTCCACCCTCATCGAGTCTCTTCCTGGTTATGGCAAGGCCAAGGCCGCCAAGATCATGGAGGAGCTCGGTATCTCCGCTACCCGTCGCGTCCAGGGCCTCGGCGTCCGTCAGCGCGAGCAGCTCCTCGAGCTGCTGACCAAATAAGTGGGCGCTCAAGATTCCAAGCTCTTTGTGATTTCTGGACCGTCAGGCGCAGGCAAGGGCACGCTCGTCACTCGTGTGCGCGAGCTCCGCTCGAACCTGGGCCTGACGGTTTCGGCTACCACGCGAGCACCACGCAAAGGTGAGGTCGACGGCGTCAATTACTTTTTCCTGACGCGTGAGGAGTTCGACCGCCGCGTGGCAAACGGTGAGTTTGTTGAGTGGGCCGAGGTCCACGGTAACTGCTACGGCACGTTGGTGAGCGAGGTTCAGTCCAAGCTCGCCTCTGGTTCGTCTCTCATCTTGGAGATCGATGTCCAGGGTGCCCTGCAGGTGAAGGAGCGTTTCCCCGAGGCCGTGCTGATCTTTATCAAGCCGCCTTCGCTTGAGGTACTCCGCGAGCGTCTAGTCGGTCGCGGTACCGAGACGCCCGAGACGATTGAGCTGCGTATGGCAAACGCCGCCGATGAGCTTGCCCTTGCCGACCGCTACGACGACGTCGTGGTAAATGACGATCTCGACCGCGCGACCGATGAGCTCGTTCGCGTTCTCGATATGCATGAAAGGATCTGAGGTCCGTGTCCGTTGTAAAGCCTTGCATTGACGATCTTCTGGAGAAGACCGATCACAACCGCTTCCTGCTCGCTTCGCTTGCCTCCAAGCGCGCCTGCGACATCAATAGCATGCTGCGTGGCCAGCACAACCGCGTGCTTGCCGTCCAGGATGTCGATGACATCACCATCGGGCTTTCCGGTGCCGATACCATCTCGATGGCTATGGACGAGATTGTCGATGGCGACATCTCTTACGACGAGGCCCGTTACGAGAAGGCGCTCGGCCACAAGGTTGCTGAAGCCTAAATGGCAGCTCGCGTCTGTCTGGTCCACTATCACGAGGTTGGACTGAAGGGCAAGAACCGCGCACATTTTGAGCATATCCTCATGGATAACATCAAGGCGGCCTTGGCCGCCTTTTCCGTGAATGCCGTGTCTCGAATTTCCGGTTATATCCTCGTGACCTTTAACGAGCATCAGGCCGATGAGGCGGCGCGTGTCATTCGCACCGTTCCCGGCGTTGCTCGTGTGTCTTTGGCGTATCACACTAACCGCGACCCGCAGGAGTACTGTGCCGCCGCCGTCAAGGCGCTGCGCGAGTTTGGTCCTTTCGATTCGTTTAAGGTGCACGCCAAGCGCTCCAATACTGACTATGAGCTCACCTCGATTGATATCAATCGTCAGGTGGGCGAGGTGCTGTGCGAGGCCTTCCCCGATAAAAAGGTTCAAATGCACGACCCCGATGCCATGGTGCATGTACTTGTGGTTCAGGGTAGCGTTTATGTGTACGCGCGCTCCGAGCGCGGCGTGGGCGGTCTGCCGGTGGGTTCTGCCGGCAAGGTCGTGACGCTGCTGTCGTCGGGTATCGATTCTCCGGTGGCGACTTGGATGCTCGCGCGTCGCGGTGCGGTGTGCGTGCCGGTACATTTCTCCGGTCGTCCGCAGACGCCCGATACGAGCGAGTATTTGGTGCAGGACATCATCCGTGCGCTTGAGCCGGGTGTCCAGATCGGCCGCCTGTACGTTGTGCCGTTTGGCGACTGTCAGCGTGAGATTTCGGTCACCTGTCCCAGCAACCTGCGCGTGATCATGTATCGCCGCATTATGTATTCGGTTGCCGAGCGCATTGCACACATCGAGGGCGCCAAGGCCATCGTTACGGGTGAATCGCTTGGGCAGGTTGCCTCCCAAACGCTTGAGAACATCATGGCCGTCAACGAGGCCGTGAAGATCCCCGTGTTCCGTCCTCTCATCGGTTCGGACAAGCAGGAGATCATCGCGCGCGCCGAGGAGATCGGTACGTTCGATATCTCGACTGAGGCCGCTCCCGACTGCTGCACGCTGTTTATGCCGCGCCGTCCCGAGACGCACGCTAAACTCGATGCCGTGCATGAGGCCTGGGAGCTGTTCGATCACGAGGAGATGATCGAGCGCCTGCTCAAGCAGACCGAGTACATCGACTTCGAGAGCAACACGTATAAGGCCCCTAAGACCTTAAAACGTAAACATTCGGAGCTTGCTCCGCGTGAGATTTACCAAGATCACGAGTAAATTTGTGCATAGACCGACGATGCGCTTGCATCGTCGGTCTTTTGCTATCTGGGCATTTTGCGACTAAGTGCTCATTTGCTGACGTGTGCCTGAATAAATGGACAGATTTGTGCAAGGTTTTGGTTGGTTTTTGGTTTGACCGCTAAAACCGGTTTTGGAGCGTGGCTGTTGCAGGGCTCTTTTCCTGACACGATGTTGTTGGGTGGTTTTGCTATGGCGCAGCGCGAACAACACGAACGGGTCAAACGGATGGACCGCTTGGCGGACAAGCTGCTCGGTCATAAGGCAGTGGTGATGGCGATACTGGTTGTCATTGCGATGGCGAGCGGCTTGGCGATGGCGAACCTTGGCGGCGGTGCCAGCGGCGTGTCTTTTGAGCGGACTGATGGTTCGGGCTCGTTGGTGGAGCCGGGATCCGGCGATGCTTCGAGTGGAAAGACATCCGAAGGCTCTTCGCCTAAGGCGTCTGCTGCGGCAGAGGTCTATGTCGATGTTGATGGCGCCGTTGTGTCGCCCGGCGTATATCGTCTCAAGGACGGCGCGCGGGTGGCTCAGGCGATTGATGCCGCCGGCGGGCTGGCGCCCGAGGCAGACGTTACGGGGCTCAATCGGGCATCTAAGGTCACTGATGGACAAAAAATCCATGTTCCAACGGTAGGGGAGCAGCAGGCGTCCATTGCGGAAGCCGGTGTTGATGGTGGGGTTTCCGCATCATCGGGCGCGGGTGGCGCAACAGGCCTAGTAAACATCAATACGGCAAGCGCAGAAGAGCTGCAGACGCTTTCGGGCATCGGCCCCTCTATGGCCCAGTCGATTATCGATGAGCGGACAAAGAACGGTGCTTTTTCTTCGGTTGACGATCTGATGCGTGTGTCGGGAATCGGCGAGAAGAAGCTTGCCAAAATCAAAGATTGCATCTGCGTATGAGTGCGACCGAGCGCGAGCACGTGATGCCTCCGCGGCCCCTGATGCCGTGGACGATGGCCCTGTGTGCCGGCATGTGCATGAGCTGCGTCTTGGTGCTCAACATGGTCGCTGATGCGCTGCTGAGGGAGCGGGCTCCGGCGGTCGGGCCGCTATGGGCCATTCCCGTTGCGGCGGCGGTATTCGTTGTGCTGGCTCAATCTTGTGCGCGGCTTGCCCCTTGGAAGCGGTGGCTGTATGCCGCGTCCGTCGGTCTCGTGGCGGGAGCGGTCGTCTCGGTGTGGTGGGCTGTGGGCACGCTGAGTGCCTCGAAGGCGCTCGATGGTCGAGCGGCAAGCAGCCTCGAGTTTGTCGTGCAGGGTGATCCATCCATAAACGACGACGTGTATTCCTATACCTGCGAGGCACGCGCGGACGGTAAGAACCTGGCAACGGTTCGCCTATCGTTTGACCGTGAGCTCAAGGTCGGGGCGCACGTGCGTGTTATCGGTCGCGTTTCGCGTTTTGAGAACGATGCGTATGGACGATCGCGCGTGCTCCGAGGCGAGGTGCGCAAGGTTCAAGCCGTTCGGATTGTGCCGGTCGATGAGGGCTCTCCGGGGCCGCTGCTTCGGCTGCGAAATGGGCTGCTTGCGTCCATCGCGGCTGCGACCGACCCGGCGCGTGCGCTCATAGCCGGTGTCGTCTGCGGTCGTTCGGCCGAGCTGCGCGCCCAGCCGGCGGGCGACTGGTTTTCGGTGACGGGAACGGCGCATCTTATCGCCGTCTCGGGCAGCCATTTGGCTATCGTGGGGTTTGTAATCGAGGGTTTATTGCAAAAGACTCGGTGCTCACGTGGTCTTCAGCGGGCGATACTGGCGATAACGCTTGTGGGCTACGCTGCCTTTACGGGCGCGTCTCCCTCGGCCGTGCGCGCGTGCTGCATGGTATTCGCGACGCTTGTCGTAAACGGCGCGGGGCGTCGCCGGCACGGCCTTTCGGCACTCTTTGTTACCATGTCCATCTTTGTTCTACTGCGGCCGACGGTGCTGTTCGAGATGGGCTTTCAGCTTTCATGTGCCAGCGTCTTAGCCATTCTGTGCTTTTGCCCCTATGCGACCTACGCTTTGGGCGAGCTGGGTGTGCCATCGGGCGTTGCCAGCATGCTTTCCGTCACGCTGTGCTCGCAACTGGCGACACTTCCCATTACCATTCCTGCCTTCGGTACGTTCTCGCTCATTGCTCCGCTGGCAAATGCGGTCATCGGTCCGGTGGTGAGCGTACTGCTTGCCGTGTCGATCGTGCTGGTTCCCTTTTCGCTCGTGGCACCGTTGCGGACTTGGGCGCTCGTTGTGCCCATGATTGCCTCCCGTTGCGCGCTGTTCTTCGAGCAGCTGTTTGCCGCCGTGCCGGGTGCATCCGTGAGCGTGCCGCCCGATAGCATGTGGATTTACCTAGTGCCGTGTTTGCTGGCGGTTCTGCTGGTCTGGTGGCCGCGTCCCCGTGCACGTCCTATGGCGGTGGGGCTTGCATGCCTGGTGCTCTTGGCTGCGATTCCGTACGCCTACTGGGATCGATTCGCTCCGCCTTCGGTGACGGTGCTCGATGTGGGCCAGGCCGATGCGATTCTTATCCGCCAGGGCGGCGCAGTAGCACTCGTCGACTGCGGGCTCGACGAGCGCGTGGTGGCGGCGTTGGTTCGCAATAACGTGCACCATATCGATGCCGTCTTTGTGACGCATTGGGATGAGGATCACTGGGGTGGTCTGCCTGCCGTGCTCGAACAGTTTTCGGTTGGAACGATTGCCGTGGCGGCGGATGCGCTGGAGGATGCTCCTGCCGGGGTATTGAACCGACCAGGCGTGGAGTATCGGCAGGTGCGCCGTGGGGATACGGTCGATATCGGCTTATTTTGCGCCCGCGTGATGTGGCCATCCGAGTCCGTTGATGGCGAGGGAAATGAGGACTCGCTTGTCCTGCTGCTCTCATATGTTCAGGAAGGCAAGGGCCTGCGCATACTCCTCACCGGCGATGCCGAGCTCGACCAAGAACGGGAATTCGTGCATGAGGTGGGGGATATCGATGTGCTTAAACTTGGGCATCACGGCTCCAAGGTTTCAGTCGATGGTGAGTTGCTGGACGTCTTGAAGCCCGAGCTTTCCCTTGCGAGCGCGGGCGAAGGGAATCGATACGGCCATCCGTCCGATGCCTGCATCGATGCCGTTAAGGAAGCGGGCGGCGTGTTCACGTGCACCATCGAACACGGCGACATTACCGTCACGCCGACTGCGAATGGCTTTGCGATGCGATGCCAGCGATCGTGACGACGTCGTTGGCGTGTGGTGGGCCCCTGGGCTAGAATGGCACGGAACGAATACGAAGGCCTGCGGGAGGGGAGCGCAATGTCCGAAACCGGTCTGCTGCCGGCATATCTGATTGTCGGTACCGACGGAGTCAAGCGCGATCACGCCGTCTCGCGTATGAAAGCGCGTCTGGAAAAGTCGGGTATGGTCGAGTTCAACCTCGACGAGCGCGACATGACCAAGGACCCCGATATCGAGTCCATTATCGGATCGCTTAACACCTTTCCGATGGGCAGCGAGTTTCGCCTGGTAATCCTTTACGGCTGCTCAAAGCTCGCCAAGGCGGTCTCGGAGCCGCTCGTTGGGTATCTGGCGAGTCCCAGCCCAACAACGGTCTGCCTTATCATCGCCGACTCACTTGCCAAGAATACGCGCCTGTATAAGGCAATCGCCAAGATCGACAAGAAGGCTATCGTCGATTGCTCGGGTACCAAGCGCTGGGAACTGCCGCGCCGTGTTCAGCAGATGGCGACGCAGCGCGGTAAGTCGATTTCGACGGCGGCCGCCGAGGAGCTCGTCTCGCGTTCGGGCGAAAACACGCGCATGCTCGATAACGACTTGGCTAAGCTTGCCCAGATGGTCGAGTCGCCCCAGATTGAACTTGCCGATGTTGAGCGCTGGATTGTACGTACGGCCGAGATCCAACCCTGGGACTTCCTCAACGCCGTCTCGGCTCGCGATATGCGGCGTTCGCTCGAGCTCTTTAAGCTCCTGCCCTCCAAGAGCTACGTGTGGACTTACACATTGCTGTGCGGTCGCATTCGCGAGCTTATCGTCGCCAAGGCGCTCGACGCGCGTGGGCAGGGTCGCGAGCTGGCCGCAACGCTCAAGCTCCAGTCCTGGCAGGTCAAGAATCACCTTACCTGGGCGCGTCGTTTTTCGATGACCGAGCTCGTCGCAGCGCTCGAGGGTGCGGTCGATGTGGAGCTCGCGCTCAAGGGTTCGGCCGATTCTCAGACGGCGCTTTTGCTCTGGATTACGAACATCTTGAGAAAATCGTGATGATACCTGCCTATTTGACAAATTCGTTCTATCCCTTTGAGAGGGAGCGTGCTATAGTAGGCGCTTGCATGACCTCACCGTGTCTCAGAGGTGTCATACATTTTTTGCAAGGAACTCGAAAGGAACTCCAGAAGTGGCAAACATCAAGTCTCAGAAGAAGCGTATCCGCACCAATGAGGCAGCTCGCATGCGTAACAAGGCTGTCAAGTCCGAGCTCAAGACGCTGACCAAGCACGTCCAGTCCGCCGTCGCCGAGGGCGACGCCGAGAAGGCCCAGGCTGCCCTCAAGACCGTCACCAAGCGTCTCGACATGGCTGCCGCCAAGCATGTTATCCACAAGAACCAGGCTTCCAACCGCAAGTCCGGTCTTGCCAAGCTCGTGAACAGCATCAACGCCTAAGTTGTAAATTTCACACCACACAGATTACGCGCATAAATGGAGCCTGTTTTATGGAACAGGCTCCATTTTTTGTACCGCTCGGGTAAGATAGTCCGCATGAATACTTCAATTGACATTTCCCACATCCGCAACTTCTCGATCGTTGCGCATATCGACCATGGCAAGTCCACGATCAGTGACCGCATCCTCGAGCTCACTCATACCGTTGACGAGCGCGACATGGAGTCGCAGCTGCTCGACACCATGGATATCGAGCGCGAGCGCGGCATTACGATCAAGTCCAATGCCGTCCGCGTTTCCTATGACGCCGACGATGGTGAGACGTATCAGTTCAATCTGATCGATACGCCGGGCCACGTTGACTTTACCTACGAGGTCTCGCGTTCTCTGGCCGCCTGCGAGGGCGCGGTGCTCGTCGTCGATGCCACCCAGGGTGTCGAGGCGCAGACCGTCTCCAACGCGACGCTCGCCATGAACGCCAATCTGGACATTGTGCCGGCCATCAACAAGATCGACCTGCCCTCGGCTCATCCCGATGAGGTTAAGACCGAGATCGAGGATGACCTGGCGATCCCTGCCGATGATGCCGTGTGCGTCTCGGGCAAGACCGGCGAGGGCATCCACGATCTGCTGGAGTCCATTGTCTTTTTGATCTCTCCGCCCAAGGGCGATGCGAACGCGCCGCTCAAGGCGCTCATCCTTGACTCGTATTTTGATGAATACCGCGGCGTCGTCGCCACCGTTCGCGTTTTTGACGGCTCGATTAAAAAGGGCGATACCCTGCGCATGATGCAGGCCAAGGGCGATTTTTTGGTCGATGGCGTGGGTGTCAAGCGTCCCGCCGAGACGCCGGTCGACGCGCTGACCGTTGGCGAGGTGGGCTACGTGGTCACGGGCCTGAAGGACCCCGAGGCCGTGCGCGTGGGCGATACCCTCACGTGGGCCTCGAACCCCTGCCCCGAGCCGCTTCCGGGCTACCGCGAGGCCAAGCCCATGGTCTACACGGGCCTGTTCCCGATCGACAACAAGGACTACGAGAACCTGCGTGACGCGCTCGATAAACTGCACGTCAACGACCCGTCGTTGGTGTGGGAGCCCGAGACCTCGGTGGCGCTCGGCTTTGGCTTCCGCGTGGGCTTCCTGGGCCTGCTGCACATGGAAGTCGTCAAGGAACGCCTGGAGCGCGAGTTCAACCTGGACCTCATTGCCACGAGTCCCTCGGTTGACTATCACGTCTACAAGACCGACGGCGAAATGATCGATGTCCGCAGTCCGCAGGACCTTCCCGAGGCCACACGCATCGATCGTATCGAGGAACCCTACCTCAAGGCAAAGATCATCTGCCCGCCTGAGTATACGGGTGCCGTCATGCAGCTCGCCATCGAGCACCGCGGCGTCACAACCGACATGATCCACCTGACGAGCAAATCGGTCGAGATGCGCTTTGATATGCCGCTCGCCGAGCTCATCTTGGACTTCTTCGATCAGCTCAAGAGCCGCACCAAGGGTTATGCCTCGCTCGACTACGAGTTCAACGAGTACCGTCCCTCCGAGCTCGTGAAGCTCGATATTTTGCTTTCGGGCGACGAGGTGGACGCGCTTTCGTTTATCGTCCATAAGGACAAGGCATATGGCCTGGCCCGTGGCCTGTGCGACAAGCTCAAGGAGATTATTCCGCGACAGCTGTTCGAGGTGCCCATCCAGGGTGCTATCGGCAACAAGATCATTGCCCGCTCCACCGTCAAGGCTCGTCGCAAGGACGTGCTTGCCAAGTGCTACGGCGGCGATATCTCGCGTAAGCGCAAACTGCTCGAGAAGCAGAAAGAGGGCAAGAAGCGCATGAAGGCCATCGGATCGGTCGAAGTGCCGCAGGAGGCCTTTATGGCGATCCTCAAGGTGGACGAGTAGGTCCATGGCGCTTTCTGAATACAGCAAGCGGCTGCTGGGTGCCTATGCCGAGCAGCCGTTCCTTATGGCTCCCATGGCGGGCGTGACCGACCCCGCCTATCGCATCATGTGTCGCCGCCGCGGTGCCAACCTTGCCTACAGCGAGATGGTGAGCGTGGCAGGCCTTGCCTATGCCAGCAACAAAACGTGGCGCCTGGTGCTGCCGGCCGACGAGGAGCAGCAGATTTGTGTGCAGCTCTTTGGCTCCAAGCCCGATCAGTTTGCGAGTGCCGTCGCCGCCGTCGAGGAGCGCGTTGGCGATCGCCTGTCGCTCATCGATATCAATATGGCATGCCCCGCCCGCAAGGTCGTTACCAAGGGCGAGGGTTCGGCGCTCATGCGCACGCCCGACCTGGCGGAGAAGATCGTCGAGGCCACGGTGGGCGCGGCGCACGTGCCCGTGACCGTCAAGATCCGCAAGGGCTTTTATGCCGAGGACCGCAATGCCGCGACATTTGCCCAGATGCTTGAGGGCGCAGGGGCTGCCGCAGTCGCCGTGCATGGTCGTTGCGCCACGCAGCTCTACACGGGCCAGGCCGACTGGTCGGTCGTCGATGAGGTTGCCGATTCTGTCGAGATTCCCGTGATTGGTTCGGGCGATGTGTTCTCGGCCGAGGACGCTGCTGAGCATCTGCACGGCTCGGGTGCCAGCGCGGTGTTTATCGCGCGCGGTATCTACGGTAATCCCTGGGTGTTCGGCGATGCCCGAGCCCTTGCACTCGATGGCACGCCGGTTCCTTCTCGCTCCTCGGTCGAGCGCCTGGAGGCTCTGCGCGAGCACCTGACGTTGACGCACGAGCTTCTGCCGCTCATGTCGCGTGCCCGCACGTACGCAAGTTGGTACTTAAAGGGCATGCCTCATGCCGCCGCCTGGCGCGCTCAGGTGGTGCGTTGCTCTACGTACGAGGAGTTCATGTCGCTGGTCGATGATATCGAGCGCGATGTGGTGGCCTGCGAGGCCGCGCTTGCCGCCGGTGAGTCGGTGCCCGCTCATCCGCTGGAGGCTTAAGGGTGGCCGTTACCGCGCTGTACATGCACGTGCCGTTTTGCGCCCAAAAGTGCCGGTACTGCGACTTTGACTCGCGCAGTTTTGCTCCGTGCGACCTGAGCGCTGTGCTCGATGCCTATTTTGAGCAGCTGTATGCGCGCCTCGATTCCTTTGGCGACGCCGGGGCGCTTGCGCAGGTCTGCACGGTCTATACTGGCGGCGGCACGCCATCGCTGGCAGGGGAGCGCCTGGTGGAACTTGCCCGGCGTATCTCCATGTGGTGCAAACCCGTTGAATTTACTTGCGAAGCCAATCCTGAGTCCCTGACCGCTGAGCTCGCCACCGCGCTTGCCGAGGCGGGTGTCACGCGCATCTCTCTGGGCGTGCAAACCCTCGACAATACCGAGCTGGCCGCTATTGGCCGCATTCACGATGCTAATCGGGCACTTGCGGCTATCGCGACGGTGAAGGAAGCTGGCCTCGATGTGTCGTGCGACCTGATGTGCGGCCTTCCAGGGCAGACGGCCGCAAGCTGGCGGAGCACGCTCGATGGCGTGCTGGCGGCGGCGCCGCATCATGTGTCGATCTACCCGCTCACGCTTGAGGAGGGGACGCCCCTTTATCGCATGGCGTGCCGTGACGAGTCGCTCGAGCCCGATGAGGATTTTCAGGCTTCGTGCATGGACGCGGCGCGTGAGCGCCTGGGTGCGGCCGGCTATCATCCGTATGAGGTGGCGAGCTACGCGCTCGACGGCCATGAGTGCGCCCATAACATTGCCTACTGGACCGGACAGGGCTACCTGGGCCTGGGTCGTTCTGCCGCGGGCATGCTCGACGACGAGGATTTCGACCGTCTTGCAGGTTTGTTCCCCGGCGTGTCTTCTCGAGGCGATGCGTACCGCGTGCGTCTGGTGCAACGTGACGATGACGCGACGGCGTTCGAGGCCGAATATCTGTCGCAGCGCGAGGCTGTCGCCGAAGACTTGATGCTCGCTTGTCGCATGACGCGCGGTGTTGCGTCCGACCTGTTGGCTCGTGCAGCTTGCGTCATCCCAACGGGCGAGCTGGCAGCTGCCTGCGATCGCGCGCTCGAATTGGGTCTTGCCACTTGGGTGCCCGAGACGCTCTTGGGTCATGAGGGACCCTTCACTACGGCAGATGTCGTCGCGGGCCATGTTCGAGCTCGTCTGGCGCCGACCCATCTGGGCTGGCTCGATGGAAATGTTCTGTTCGAGCTGTTTTGGGATCTAGCTTAGGCCGCTCGGGTAGAATTACCGCAATATATACGCTGCTGTGAGCAGGAGGTTGCCGCGCATGGCGACGATGAACGAAAAAGATTACTACGAGATCCTGGGCGTCTCCAAGGACGCCACCTCGCGAGATATTCAGAAGGCTTTCCAACAAAAGGCCCGCAAGCTCCATCCGGACGTCAACAAAGAGCCGGATGCCGAGGAAAAGTTCAAAGAGGTTTCCGAGGCCTACGCCGTGCTTTCGGACGAGCAGAAGCGTGCTCGCTATGACGCTATGCGCTCGGGCAACCCCTTTGCCGGCGCTCCCACGGCTTCTCCCTATGGCGGCGGCTACGCCGGCAGCGCTGGCTATGGCAATCCCTTTGAGGGCGGTTTTCCCTTTGGCGGCGCCTGGGGCCAGCAGCGTCGCGGCCAGGCTGCCTACAACCCCGAGAACGGTGCCAACGTGGTCGTCGATATTAAGCTCGACGCCAAGGAGGCCAAGGGCGGAGCTCGCAAGACCGTCCGTTACACGCGCTTCGATACCTGTAGCAACTGCGGCGGCTCGGGCTCCGTTTCGTCTGAGCATGCCCATACCTGCCCGAGCTGCGGTGGCCGCGGCCACATCGACGTCGATCTGTCCTTCCTGTTTGGTGCGGGCACGTTCCAGTCGGTCTGCCCCGAGTGCGGCGGTTCCGGTAAGGTCGTGGCCGACCCCTGCCCCGATTGCGGTGGCAGCGGGCGAACCCGTGTGACCTCCGAGCAGACGATTGAGTTTCCTGCCGGCACGCACGATGGCGACGAGGTCCGCATTAGCGGCATGGGCCACGCCGGCACTAACGGTGCCGCGGGCGGCGACCTGGTCGGCCGCGCCCATGTTGAGGCCGAGCGCTTGGAAGGCAAAGCTCGTACTGGCTTTTACCTGATGGGCATTGTGGCGCCGTTTTTGGTGCTGTCGGCCATCTCGGGCGTGTTCTCGGCCTTTGCCGTGATGTGCTTTATTCCGTTTACCATGGGCCTGTTCATGGTGCTTTCGGACGGTGTGCTTCATCGCAGCCTGCTGTGGTGGAAGCGCGGTGTGATGCAGTTTGCCAACGGTTTTGCCAACGGCTTCATGTTCGCGCTCGTGTCGGTTTGGTTCGCGAGCTGCTCGCAACGGGCCATGCTTTCGCCGTATCAAATGCAATAACATCAAACCCTTTGTTTGCGGTCGGCCCAGCTTGGGTATAGGACGCACTGTGACAATAATGAAAGTCGGAAGGATTCGGTCGTGTCGGAAAATAGGGATTACTACGAGGTGCTTGGCGTCGACAGGGATGCCGACGCGCGGACGATTAAGCGTGCGTTTTTAAAGAAGGCCCGTACCGTACATCCGGATGTTTCGGACGATCCCGAGGCCGAGGCCAAGTTCAAGGAGCTCAACGAGGCCTATTCCGTTCTTTCCGATGATCAGAAGCGTGCTAACTACGACCGTTACGGCACTGCCGACGGTCCTGGTGGTTCGGGCTATGTCGACATCAACGATATCTTTGGTGGCATGGGCATGGACGACCTGTTCTCGTCGTTCTTTGGCGGTGGCGCCGGTGGTGGCGCCCGCAGCCGTCGTGAGCGTCGTCGCGGACGTGACATGGCCATCTCGCTTTCGGTGACGCTCGAGGAGGCGGCACTCGGCTGCAAAAAGACGATCAGCTATGATCGCCTTGCTCCTTGCGAGGACTGCAACGGTACCGGTAGGGCCGAGGGTGCACAGGAAAAGCAGTGCAGTCGCTGCCACGGTACGGGCTACGTCACGACGGTTCAGCGATCGTTTTTGGGCCAGGTTCAGTCTTCCTCGCCTTGCCCCGACTGCCATGGCGAGGGCACGGTTATCGACCATCCCTGCGAGACCTGCGACGGTCAGGGCCGCACGCCTTCGCACGAAAAGATCGACATCGATATTCCCGCCGGCGTTTCGACCGGTCGCCAGCTGCGTGTGAGCGGCTTTGGCGAGGCCGGCCTTCGCGGCGAGCCTTCTGGCGACCTGATTGTCAACGTGCGCGTTGCCGACCATGAGCGCTTTAAGCGCAACGGTGACGACCTGTACCTGGTGAGCGATATCTCGATTGCGCAGGCTGCGCTCGGCTGCGAGATCGAGGTCGAGGGCATTATGCCCGACGAGGTCGTTAAGGTGACGGTTCCCGCCGGCGCCCAGTACGGCGACACCGTGAGCGTCAATAATTACGGCATGCCGCGCATTGGCGGTGGCGGTTCGCGTGGCCGCCTGATCGTGCAACTGCGCGTGGTCGTTCCCACCAATCTTTCCAATAAGCAACGCGAGCTGCTCCGTGCTTTTGCCGATGAGATGGGCGATGACGTCGCTTCCGGTAAGAAGTCGGTGACCGACCGTATCAAGAGTGCCCTCGACGATATCCTCGATTAAGGAGCCCGCGTGCTCGCACCCCATATTTCCGTCGTCAACCTCGGCTGCCGTGTCAACCGGGTTGAGTCTGACCGTATCACTGCCGATCTTATGCGCCTGGGCTTTGCTATGGTGGAGCCCCACGATGCCGATCTGATCGTCATTAACACCTGTGCCGTTACGGGCGAGGCCGAGGCCAAGACCCGTAAGGCCGTCCGTCATGCGCTGGCCCATCCAAACGAGCCCTATGTGGTCGTGACCGGATGCGTGGTCAATTTGCATCCCGAGGAGCTGTTGGAGCTTTCGGATCGCGTGATTGCCGAGCCGTCTAAGATCGATGTCGCCGAACGTGTCTGCGATGTGCTGGGCGTTGAGTCCGATAGCGTTCCCGCCTGCAGCGATGGTGACGTGGTCGATGCGCTCGGTCGTTCGCGGCTGGGCGTGAAGATCCAGGATGGCTGCAACCACCGTTGCACCTATTGCATCGTGTGGAAGGCCCGCGGCCCCGAGCGTTCCGTGCCCGTCGAGTCCGTGCTTGAGCAAGTTCGCGAGGCCCAGGAGGCCGGCGTGCCCGAGGTGGTGCTGACGGGCGTGAACCTGGGCGCCTACGATGGCAAGAGCGCGACTGATGAACACGTCGAGATCGATGAGCTGCTCGAGGCCATCATGGAGCGCACGACTATTGCGCATGTGCGCATTTCCTCGGTCGAACCCATGGATATCTCTGAGCGCCTGCTTAAGGTTATGGCGCGCTATCCGCAGCGTATTGCCCCGTTTTTGCACCTGCCCGTGCAGTCCGGCTGTACGGCGACGCTGCATCGCATGGGTCGTCCCTATAGTGCCGAGGCTTTTGAGGACACGGTGCGCATGATTCGCGCCATCCTGCCGCAGGCGTCTCTTTCGTGCGACGTCATCGTCGGTTTTCCTGGTGAGACGGACGAGGAGTTCGAGGAGTCGCTGGCGCTGTGCCGCCGCGTGGGGTTCTCGCGTATGCACGTGTTCCGCTACAGCAAGCGTCCCGGTACCCTTGCTGCCGACATGCCCGACCAGGTGCCGCCCGAGGTTATGGCCGAGCGCAGCCGCCGTATGCGAGATGCGGCGCAGGAGCTCGCTATTGCCGATGCTCGTCGTCGCGTGGGCACTGTCGAGCGTGCCGTGCTCGAGTATGGTGACAACCTGACGCTCGGTTCGTTCCATCATGCCCGTCTTGACGATACCTGTGGACTTACAGCCCCGTGCCTGCTCGATGTTGCTATCATCGGAGTCGATGATTCCGGCTTGGTCCATGCGCGCAGGGAGGTCCATGGAAGCCTCGAAGATTAGACTTACCGTTCCCGAGGGAATTGATCCCTCGCGCGTTTTGGGCGCCGGCGACGGCGTCCTTCGTGCGCTCGAGAGTTTGGTTCGCGCTCACGTGGTCGCCCGTGGCGATAGTATCGCCGTGAGCGGTGACCCGGACGAGGTCGAGCTCGTGGCGCGTTTTTTCGAACACGCTTTTCGCGAGGCGGCCGCCGGGCGCACGCTGTCTGCCGACGATGTCTCTCGCTGCCTGGCCGTCTTGCGCGACGGTGAGCACGAGGCTACGTCGCTTCGCGATGACGTGTTGCTTTCGTATCGCGGCCGCGTCATTCGCCCCAAGACGCTCGGGCAAAAGCGCTATGTGGATGCCATCCGCTCGCATACCATCACGTTTGGCCTAGGTCCAGCCGGTACCGGTAAAACTTATCTGGCCATGGCGCTCGCCGTTGCCGCGCTCAAGCGCCACGAGGTGGGCCGTCTGATCTTGACGCGTCCGGTTGTCGAGGCGGGGGAGAACCTGGGCTTTTTGCCCGGCACCCTCGAGGAAAAGATCGATCCGTACATGCGTCCGCTCTACGACGCCCTTTTTGACATGATGGATCGCGAGCGAACCGATGAGCTTATGGAGCGCGGCGTGATCGAGATCGCCCCGCTTGCCTATATGCGCGGTCGTACGCTGAGCGATGCCTTCGTGGTGCTCGACGAGGCGCAAAATACCACGCCCGAGCAGATGAAGATGTTCCTGACACGCCTTGGATTCAACTCCAAGTTCGTGATTACCGGCGACCTCAGCCAGCGCGACCTGGTGGGTCGTCGTGGTGGCTTGGCGGATGTCGAGAAGATTTTGGGCCGTGTCGACGATGTGGCGTTTGCACACCTGGAGCGCGCCGATGTGGTGCGCCATGCCCTGGTGGGTCGTATCGTCGAGGCATACGATGCTTATGATGACGTGCGTGAGCAGCGCTCGCGCGACCGAAAGGAGTCCCGTTGAGTGTATTGATCAGCAACGATGCCGAGCTCGATACGCTGCTCGACGCGCAGGAGGTGGTGCACATCTGCGAGGTTGTGCTTGCCGCCGAGGGCGTTGAACGTGAAGTCGAGATTTCCCTTTCGTATGTCGACGAGGACGAGATGCACGAGCTCAACCACGAGTGGCGTGGCATCGACCGCACCACCGATGTGCTCTCGTTTGAATGCGACTCGGCCTTTGACGAGGATATTCCCGCCGACGAGACGCTCGAGCTCGGCGATATCATCTTGGCCCCGCAGGTCATTGCCCGTCAGGCCCCCGGCTTTGGCAATAGCCCTGCCGACGAGTGCCGTCTGATGCTCGTACACGGCATGCTGCACCTGCTGGGGTATGACCATATCGAGGACGACGAGGCCGAGGTCATGGAGGCCCGCGAGGACGCTATCCTGCGCGATCTGGCGCTCGAGCGCGGCGAGGACCCCAAACTCGTTCACGTCGGCCCCATCACCAATCATGCCCACGACTAGGAGCCGTTTATGATTCCCGGATCGAACAAGGA
>UROJ01000002.1 GCA_900549335.1 uncultured Collinsella sp. | reverse complement strand
ATGCGGACAAATGCCTGGTCATCCCCAACGGCATCCAGTTCGATCGCTTTAAGGATATTCCCTTAAAGACCGATGACGGCTGGGTGGACATTGGCGCGGTGGTGCGCCTGGCGCCCATAAAGGACGTCAAGACCATGATCTATGCCTTCTTTGAGCTGCACGAGCGCCTGCCCAAGGTGCGCCTGCACATCATGGGCGGCGTGGACGACGAGGAGTACGGCGCCGAGTGCCACGCGCTGGTCGAAACCCTGGGCGTGCGCGACCTGATTTTTACCGGCCGCGTCAACGTGGCCGAGTACATGGAAAAGCTCGACTTTACCATTTTGACGAGTATCTCCGAGGGCCAGCCGCTCAGCGTGCTGGAGTCGCTTGCAGCGCGCCGTCCCTGCGTGACGACCGAGGTGGGCTGCTGCCGTGAGCTGCTCGAAGGCGCCCCGGGTGACGACTTTGGCGTGGCGGGTTTTGTGACGCCGCCTATGTATCGCAAGGGCTTGGCCGATGCCATGGAACGCATGTGCACAAGCCGCGCTCGTCGCATTGAGATGGGGGAGCGCGGCCAGCGTCGCGTTGCCACGTACTTCTTGCACGAGCAGATGCTCGCCAACTATCGCGCGCTGTACGACGAGACTGCGCGTGCGTTTGACCTGCCCAGAGAGGGGGAGTAGCCGGTGGCCGGAATCGGTTTTGAGCTCAAACGCCTGTTTAGGCGCAAGGGTCTGTTTGCCACGATGCGCGCCTATGGCTACGCCGGCATTGTGTGCACGGGCCCCATGCTGCTGGGCGTGCTGCTCCAGGTGGGTATCTTGGTGCTGTGCGGTCTGTGGGGCGTGGGTCGCGCCAACCAGGACCTGCTTGTGTGCATGGTGACCTATACGCTGCTGGCGTCGCTTACGCTCACGAGCTTTTTCTCTATGCCGGTCACGCGCTTTTTGGCCGATATGCTCTTTGCCGAGCGCGAGGATGAGATCCTGCCTTCGTTTTGGGGGTCTAATGCCATCATGCTCGTTGCGGGCACGATGCTCTACGGCGTCTTTTTGCTGTTCTCGGGCGCCACGCTGCTGCAGGGGCTGCTGTGCCTGTGGCTATTCAACATTATGATCGTCAACTGGAACGGCATGAGCTATCTCACGGCCATCAAAGATTACCGCGGCATCCTGTGCAGCTTTGCGGCTGCCATTGGCGTGGCGTGCCTGTGCGCCCTGGCCGCGCTGGCGCTGGGACTGCCGCCGGTCGAGGGCTTGCTGGCGTCAATCGCCCTAGGCTACGGCGTCATGCTCGCCTGGGATGTGGTGCTGCTGTACCGGTATTTTCCGCAGAGCGACCGCAGCCCCTGGCTCTTTTTACGGTGGCTTGATCAGTTTATGCCGTTGGCGCTCACGGGCTTGTTCACCAACCTGGGCCTCTTTGCGCACTTGGTGATAATTTGGGCCGGTCCCATTGGCGTGCAGGTCAAGGGCTTGTTTTATGGTGCGCCCTACCACGATGTGCCGGCGCTCATCGCGTTTTTGACGATCCTGGTCACGTCCGTCAACTTTGTGGTCTCGGTCGAGGTCAATTTCTATCCGCGCTACCGCGACTACTATAGCCTGTTCAACGACGGTGGTGTAGTGGGCGACATTGTGGTGGCTGAGGAGGAAATGCTTGCTACGCTCAACCGAGAACTACGGTTTTGTGCGCTCAAGCAACTGTTTGTGACGGCGGCGGCCATCTCGCTCGAGACCACGGTGCTGTCGGCCCTACCGTTGGGCTTTAACAACCTGATGCACGGGTATTTCCGCACGTTATGCGTGGGCTATGGCCTGTATGCCGTGGGCAACACGATCCTGCTGATCTTGCTGTACTTTACCGACTACAAGGGGGCCGTGCTGGCTTCGGGACTGTTTGCCGGTGTGGCCGGGCTGGCGACTGCCGTTTCTCTGCTCTTGCCGCAGCAGTTTTACGGCTTTGGCTTTTTGTTGGGTGCAGCGGTGTTTTTTATCGTGGCGCTGCTGCGGCTCGATACCTATACCGCCAACTTGCCATATCGTATCCTGAGCCAGCAGCCCATTGTGGCTACTGACAAAACGGGCTGGTTTACCGAACTTGGTCGGGTGCTCGACCGTGTTGAGCAACGCTACGAGGACAAGCGCGTGGGCGGTGAGCCGCGCTGTGCGTTTGAACGTATGGTGGTTCGCCTGTACCAAAAACATTGGGGAGGTTCTGATGATCGCTAAGTTGATGTCTCGCCGCTGCCTGATCGAGGCGGCTGCCGGCGCGCTGTTGCTTTCGGGCTGTTCGTCTCAGGACGAATCCTCGACTAAAAAGGTCAAAAAGCAGGATAAGATAAAAAAGGCCGAGGCCTCCGACCAGTCCAAGCACCTGCGCGATAAGGACGAGCTGTACGAGGTCTACGACGACTCGGGCATTGTGACCATGTACCTGACGGTCTCGCGCGGTAACAGTTCCGAGAACACGGACCACAGCTGGGCCGAGATCAACACGTACTCGGTGTATGACTATGCCGACATGGGTGTGACGCGCTATCAGGTTATGGGCCTGCTGCAGCCGGGCGACGAAGAGGGCCCAGTTGCCGGCGAGGTTGGCTATGGCGAGGAAGCGCCCAATGCCACCGTGCAGGTGCGCGGCCAGACGTCGAGCGGTTATACGCAGAAGAATTACAAGGTGGAGCTCAAAAAGGGCAAGGGTACCTGGCGCCAGCAGCGCGCGATTGCGCTCAACAAGCACATGGGCGAGGGTATGCGTTATCGCAACAAGATGGCCTACGATCTTATCCGCGGGATTCCCCAGATGATGGGCCTGCGCACACAGTTTGTGCATCTGTGGGTGTGCGACCAGACCGAAAAGTCCAACGATACCTTTGAGGACTACGGCCTGTTTACGCAGGTGGAGCAACTCAACAAGACGGCGCTTAAGGCGCACGGCTTGGATAAGAACGGGCACCTGTACAAGGTGAACAACTTCGATTTCCATCGCTACGAGGACACCATTAAGCTTGCCGACGATCCAGACTACAGCCAGGTAAACTTTGAGGGCATGCTCGAGATCAAGGGCGATTCGGACCACACCAAGCTCATCGAGATGCTCGATGCGCTCAACGATGATTCGCAAAAGATCGATGACGTGCTCGACACCTACTTTGATACCGAGAACCTGGTCTATTGGCTGGCGTTTCAGATCCTTACGGGCAACTGCGATACGCAGAACCGCAACTGCTATCTGTACAGCCCGCTTAACTCCAAGGTCTGGTATATCCTGGATTGGGATAACGACGGCATGCTGCGTAAGTTGGAGCTTTCTCTTACCGGGTTTTCGGACTACGCGAGCTGGGAGCGCGGCGCAAGCAACTACTGGGGCAACGTGCTGTTTAACCGCGCGTTGCGCAGCAAGTCGTTCCGCAGCGAACTCGACCGTGCCGTCAAGGACTTGCGCTCGTATTTGACCGAGACTCGCCTGACCAAGATGATCAAGCACTACCGCGAGGTGACTGAATCCCTGGTCTTTGCTTCGCCCGATATCGACAATCTGCCTGTCACCAAGGACCAATACGAGCAGATCGCCGCGGCGATTCCCTCCGAGATCGAGGAGAACTATAAGAGCTACCGCGAGAGCTATAAAAAGCCCATGCCGTTCTATATCGGCGTGCCGCAGATCGATAACGGTAAGCTGCGCATTAACTGGGATGCGTCCTACGACTTTGAGGCGCGCGACATTCGCTACACCGTAGAGCTTGCGCGCGACTATGCCATAAGCGATGTGGTCTTTAAGGCCGAGGACGTGCTGCTTCCCGAGGTGACCTGCGATGCGCCCGATACCGGCCAGTATTTTGTGCGCGTGCGTGCCACCAACTCCGACGGCTTTTCGCAAGATGCGTTTGACTACTATGTGACCGACGACGGCAAGCACTATGGCATGAAGTGTTTTTACGTGCAAGACGGCGGTAAGGTCGTGGAGGACACGTATGAGGAGGGCTAGCGCGCTGCTTGAGCGCTTGGCGGCCCCGCCTGTGCGTGCCACGCAGGAGCGTTACCGCCATGAGCTCAAATATCTCATTAACGAGGGCGAGCACGCCGCGCTTGCCTGTCGCATGGCGCCGGTGTTTAAGCTGGACAAGCATGCGCGAGCGGGCGGTTACACTATTCGCAGCCTGTATTTTGATGACTACTGCAACTCGGCCTACGAGGAAAAAGACGCCGGTATTCTCATGCGCAAAAAGTATCGCGTGCGCATCTATAACGGCAGCGACAAGGTGATTAAGCTCGAGCGCAAAAAGAAGTACGGTAGCTGGATTTACAAGGAGGATGCGCCACTTACGCGCGGTGAGTTTGAGCAGATTCTGGCTGGCGACTACGACTTTTTGCTGAGGAGCCCTTATCCGCTCTGTCGCGAATTCTACATCGAGTGTATCTGCAACATGATGCGCCCGCGGACCATCGTGGACTATGAGCGCGAGCCGTGGGTGATGGACGAGGGCACTGTGCGCATCACGTTTGACATGAACGTGCGTGCCGCGGTGGGTAGCTTTGACATCTTTGACGCTACCTTGCCCGCGCTGCCCGTGCTGGAGCCCGGCAAGCTGGTGATGGAGGTCAAGTTTACCGAGTTCTGCCCGCAACTGGTGCGCGATTTGGTGCCGCCGGGCGCAGCCGAGCTTGCGGCGGTCTCCAAGTACTGCCTGTGCTACGACAAGACCGCCTACCTTCGCGGATTTAACTACTGGGAATCGGATTTTGGGAACCGAGGGGATATTTAGACCATGAGCACCAGGGACTTTTTTAAGAACTCCGTCTTGGAGGCGTTTGGCCAGGTTGACCCTGCCAAGATTGGCCTTTCGCTGCTCGTGGCGCTCGCCATGGGCATCCTGATCTATTACGTGTACAAGCGCTTTTTTACTGGCGTGGTGTATTCGCGTAGCTTTGCCGTGACGCTCGTGGGCATGTGTGTGCTCACCTGCATGGTCACGCTCGCGATCTCGACAAACGTGGTCATCTCGCTCGGTATGGTCGGTGCTCTGTCCATCGTCCGCTACCGTACGGCGGTCAAGGACCCGCTCGACCTGCTGTATCTGTTTTGGGCCATTACCACGGGCATTACGGCCGGCGCCGGCATGTACGCGCTCGTGGGGCTCACGGCGGTGGTGATCGTGGTGATGATCGCCGGCTTTGCGAGTCACCAGGACAAGTCGCGCGTGTACATGATGGTCATCCACTACACGGGCCAGACCACCGGCGACGATATCGTGCGTGCATTTGGGCGCACCAAGTTCACCGTTAAGTCCAAGACTATGCGCGGCGACAAGGTCGAAATGGCCGCCGAGGTGTTCTCGGATGGTGTGGATATGCCCTATGCTGACGCCATTCGCGCGCTCGACGGCGTTGAGGACCTCACGCTCATCCAGTACAACGGCGAGTACCACGGCTAACTATGTTCCGGCGTTTTAACAAGCGCCGGACTGCTCGACGCTGCGCGGGCATCTGCCGGGCGATCTGCCGCTCAAGCCGTCGCTCGCGTACATAAAGTACGCTTCGCTCTTCTTTCGCGGCACCTCGCCACGGCAGCTGCCCGCTCGCTGACGTTTGCTCGACCTGGGTGGGCCGATTTTGTTCGGATGCCGTCTTCACGGGTATCATGGTGAAAGCGATTTCAATGACAGGGGTGCTCGTGGTAAAGATGAAAGATGTGGCCGAGTTGGCGGGCGTTTCGAGCGCCGCCGTCTCGCGCTACCTCAACGGTGGCTACATATCGACGGACAAGGCCGAGCGCATTAAGCAGGCGATCGAGTTGACCGGATACGTGCGATCCAGCCAGGCTCGCGCGCTGCGCACCGGTTCCACCAAGCTCATCGGTGTCATCGTACCTAAGATTAACTCGGAATCCGTAAGCCGCATTACCGCCGGTATTGGCCAGGTGCTTGGTCGCCGTGGCTACCAGATGCTGCTTGCCAATACCGATAACGTTGCCAATCGCGAGCTCGAATACCTCGATTTATTCCAAAACCACCCGGTCGATGGCATTGTGCTGGTGGCAACCATGATCACCGACGAGCACCGTCGCGCGATTGAGTCGTGCCGCGTGCCCATTGTGTTGATCGGCCAACATGTCGAGGGCGCGGCGTGTGTCTATCACGACGATTACGAGGCTGCCTTTGAGCTGGGCCGTGCGCTTGCGGGTCGCGTGGACGGCAAGATCGCCTACATTGGAGTTACCGAAGAGGACCGCGCGGCCGGTTTCGACCGTCGTCGCGGCTTTGAGGCCGGTTTGCGCGCCGCGGGTAACCCACTCGATGCCGCCTTGATTCGCCTGGGCTCGTTTACGCTCGACTCGGGCTATCGCGCTGCGCGCGAGCTGCTTGTCGATGCCCCCGATGTTTCGTTTGTCGCCTGCGCGACCGACACCATGGCGGCGGGCGCGCTGCGTGCTATCGATGAGGTTCGCGGCATGGGCGAGGGCATACACCGCGTGAGCGGTTTTGGCGACAACGCGTTTTTGCGCGCGCTGACGGGTGGCATTCCCACCGTGCATTATGGCTACCTGACCAGTGGCGTCGAGGCGACCAATATGTTGCTCAACACGCTCGATGGCGCGGAGGGGGAGAGTGGTCTAAAGACGCTCAAGCTCGGCCATCAGCTTATGAATGTCTAGGCCTTTGACACGTCTGCCTGCCTCTGAGTCGTCTGTTTTTGCCTTAAAACTACCATTCGCCGGCCTATTCCTACCGTTCACCCTAAAGTGAAAACGATTACAGACATATGAAACTGAAAACGATTACAGTATAAGTGTCAAAGATGGCCGGGTGCACATGCGCCCGTTGGAGGAAAGGGAAGTCATGGACTACCGCAAATCAGCCCAAGAGGTGCTCGACAACATCGGTGGCGCCGACAACGTTATTTCGGCCGCACACTGCGCCACGCGTCTGCGCCTGGTGATTGCCGATAACGCCAAGGTTAACAAGGAGGCCCTCGAGAATATCGACGGCGCCAAGGGCGTCTTTGAGGCCCAGGGCCAGCTCCAGATTATTTTTGGTACCGGCACCGTCAACAAGGTCTACGAAGAGTTCATCGCGCTTAGCGGCGTCGAGGCTTCCACCAAGGCCGAGGTCAAGGAGGCTGCGGCGCAGCAACAGAACATCTTTATGCGTGCCATTAAGGTGCTCGGCGACGTCTTTGTCCCCATCATCCCCGCCATCGTGGCTTCGGGCCTGCTGCTGGGCATTATGAGCGCCCTCAACTTTATGGCCTCCAACGGCTTTATCGCGCTCGACACCAATAACTTTATCTACAAGATCGCCGACCTGGTCTCGGGCACGTCCTTTGGCATTCTGCAGATCCTGATCGGTTACTCCGCGGCTAAGGCCTTTGGCGCCAACCCGTACCTGGGCGCCGTCGTCGGCGGTGCGTTCATCAACTCCTCGCTGCAGAGCGCCTACACGGTTGCCTCCGAGGGCGTGCAGACCATGGTCACCGTCATCCCCGGCGCGTACAGCTTTGAGTGGGTCGGCTATCAGGGCCACGTGATCCCCATCGTTATCGCCTGCGCCATTCTGGCTTTCCTCGAGAAGCGCCTGCACAAGATCGTTCCCGAGATGTTCGATCTCTTTGTGACTCCGCTCGTCTCGGTGTTCGTGACCGTACTCGTGACGCTCGTTGCCGTCGGCCCCATCTTTGTCTGGGCCGAGAACGCCATCCTCGGTCTGATTCAGGCCCTGCTGACCCTGCCCTTCGGCATCGGTTCCTTTATCGTCGGCCTGTTCTATGCCCCCACGGTCGTTACCGGTATCCACCAGATGTACACCGCCATCGACCTGGGCCAGCTTGCCCAGTACGGCGTGACCTACTGGCTGCCCATCGCCAGTGCTGCCAACATCGCTCAGGGTGGCGCCGCACTCGCCGTTGCCTTTAAGACCCGCGATGCCAAGATCAAGGGTCTGGCGCTTCCTTCGGCTCTGTCCGCCTTCATGGGCATTACCGAGCCTGCCATCTTTGGTGTGAACCTGCGCTTCTTTAAGCCCTTCATCGCCGGCTGCATCGGCGGCGGTTGCGGTGCCCTGGTCTGCGCGCTCACCTCGCTGGCTGCCTCCGGCACGGGCGTTACCGGTATCTTCGGTATCCTGCTGTGCCTGGCCCAACCCGTGCAGTACGCGATCATGTTTGCGGTCGCCGCGCTGGTTTCCTTTGCCGTCTCGTTTGTCCTGTACAAGGACGAGCCCAAGGCTTCCGAGCAGGCCTAAGAGCTTTTGATTGAGGGGATGCCCGCGGGTTGTATGCTCGCGGGCGTTTCCCGTATCTGGTGCCGATCTCTGGTGCCTTGTAACTTTCGATCCGTTAGGACTTTGATATGTCTAATGCACTTGGTCGCGACCTTGCAAAGCTGGTCGCCGCTGTTGACGCCGCCGCCTCTGAGTGCGGTCATGGCGCGTATGGCCAACGCTTCCATATTATGCCGCCGGCGGGTTGGCTCAACGACCCCAACGGTCTTTGCCAGGCGGGTGGCGTGTTCCATGCCTATTTTCAGTATGCGCCGTTTGATGTCGAGGGCGGCGTTAAGGCCTGGGGCCATGCGACGAGCCGCGATCTTATGACGTGGGACTACGTTGGCGCCCCGCTGCTGCCCGACGAGCCGTTCGATTGCCACGGCGTGTATTCGGGCTCCGCGCTTGCCGAGGACGGTCGCATTCGCGTACTTTATACGGGCAACGTTAAGCTTTCCGATTCGGACGGGACGTACGACTACGTCAATACCGGCCGCCGCGCCGATACTGTTTATGTCGAGAGCGTTGATGGCCTTGCCGGTCGGGAGTTCAGCCAAAAGCGCGTGGTGCTGGCTTCCGAGGATTATCCCGAGGATTTGACCTGCCACGTGCGTGACCCCAAGGTGTGGCGCGATGATGATGGGCGTTACCACATGGTGCTGGGCGCGCGTCGTCGCGTGGACGGGCCGCATGTCGAGAGCCGTTTTTGCGTCATGCACGGCGAGGGCGCCGGGCGCGATGTGGGTGAGATCCTGGTGTATGGCTCGGCCGATATGCTGAGTTGGGAGCTCGAGAGCCGCGTGTCTACGCCCGAGCGTTTTGGCTTTATGTGGGAGTGCCCGGGATACCTTGAGCTCGAGGCGGATGGCGGTGTACCGGCAAGGTTTCTGTCTTTCTCTCCCCAGGGGCTCGAGGGCGGTCGTTGGAACCGCGGCAACGTATACGCTGCTGGCTACATGCCTGTAACGGGCGACATCACCCGTGGTGACGGTGCCTATGAACTGGGCGAGTTCCGCCTGTGGGACGCTGGTTTTGACTTCTATGCTCCGCAGGAGTTCACGGCCGAGGACGGTCGCCATATTCTAATCGGCTGGATGGGCATGCCCGACGAGCCGACCTATGACAATGCGCCCACCGTGGCGTGCGGCTGGCAGCACTGCATGACAGTGCCGCGCGAGCTTACGGCCGGTGACGGCGGCGTGGTGCTGCAGCAGCCGGCGCGCGAGATCGAGCTCCATTATGCCTCGGTGCGTGTGGGGGAGGGCTCGTTGAGGGCTGCCGGCGATACCTGCTTTGACGTTGTTGTTGACGGTGTCGACGGCGCGTTTACCGCGACCGTTGATGGCGAGCTGAAGCTGGCGCTTGTGCCCGCTGGGGACGAACTGCCCTCGCGCTTTGAGATGCGATTTACCGATGAGGGTCGCGCTTCTGCCGGCTGCGGTCGTACCATGCGCTGGGAGCCCATCGACGAGGTCCGTAATGTGCGCATTGTTGGTGATGTCTCGTCGGTCGAGGTGTTTGTGAACGATGGCGCGCTCGTGTTTTCGACGCGCATCTATCCTGAGGCCTATGGCGTGACCGTTGACGCTCCGGGTGCGAGCGTGAACTATCACACGCTCAACATCTAGGCGTTTCGTCGCATATCGGCGCTATACTGCAGCCGTTGCCCACGATGCGGGGAACAACCGCATCGTGGGTTTTTGTTTTGAAGGGACGGTGCCGTATGGGCGTACAGCAGCTAGAAGAGGCATGGGCTTTGAGGTCCAGTGCGCGTGAGGCGCGTCTTGTTGCGGCCCCGCATGTGCCGGCGGCTCTGTCGCTGCTGGGTATTGTGCGTCCCGGTGACCGCCTGGTGGCCTTTGCGGACGACTTTGTCGATGCGTTTGCGAGCGGCTTTGATGGCTGCGATGTCGCGCTGGTGGGCTCGGGGTCCGCCGATGCGTTTGCTGCCGCGTCCGAGGGCTTTGATGCTTCGTTTGATGCCGAGGGTCTGCACCTGTGGTGGTTCGTCAACTCCATCGGTGGGTTTGGTCTGCGTGTGCCCGACCTTCGCGCTCTGGGCCGCGCGGCTCGTGAGGCCCGCGCGCTGCTTGTTGTGGACAACACCGTGGCGTCGGCTTTTGGCTGCGATTCGCTGCGGCTGGGTGCTGTGCTGTCGCTCGAGGCGCTCGATCGTGTATGCGCCGGTGATGCTTCGCGCAAGTTGGTTGCCGTATCGGTGGCGCGCTCGCAGCTCAAGCGCCATCGTGTGGATGCCGCGGCTGAGTGCGCGCATGCCCTGCTTGAGGGCTGTGGCTTGGCTAAGCTTGATATGCCTGCTGACGAGGCCGACGTGCTGGAGCGAGGGCTGGACTCGCTCGATGTCCGCATGCAGGCACATTTCGACCGCGCCCGTGCGCTGGCCGAGTATCTGGCCGCCAACGAGATGGTGCGCAACGTGCGCTATCCCGGGCTGAGCTCGCATCCCGACCATTCGGTTGCAACGGGAATCCTCGAGCACGGCTTTGGTCCGGCAGTTGAATTTGACCTTATCGAGCGTAGCTCAGGCGAGCTGTTCGATGCTTTGCCCGGGGAGTTTCGCACATCGCCCTCCGGTGGCGCAACGACGCGCCTTTCGGCCCCACGTGGCAAGCAGGGGAGCACCATCCGTCTCTTCGCCGGCACCGACGACCCCCTGACGGTAGCCGCCACCCTCGATAACGCCCTCCGATGATTATTCTGGGACGGGGATTAAAAAATCATTGTGTACCTAATGATTTTTTAATCCCCGTCCCAGAATAATCATCTATGGTGACCGACCAGCTAAAAAAGCCCCGTCCCAAATTGGCTATTCTTTGATGCTGGCGATGAGGTCGTTGGCCTTTGCGGCAATTACTTGGTTGATGTCGGCCTGCAGCTCCTCGTAGACCGCTATGGCTCGCTTGCCGGCGGGGGTGAGGGTGGACCCGCGGGCTCCGTCGCGCTCGATGAGTTTGCAGCCCAGCTGGCCTTCGGCTTCGTTCACAATGCGCCAAGCCTTGGAATACGCCATGCCCATGCTCTTGGCGGCACGGTTGAGCGAGTGCTCGCGGGCGATGCCCTGCAGCAGTAAGACGCAGCCGTGGCCGAACACGCCCGGCAGATCTTTGTCGCACGCTTGAATGACCAACTTTGCCGTCGTCTTGTACTCCATGCGCTCCACGTCTCCCCGCTAAAGTGTTTGCTGGGCAAACGCAAAGCCTGCGTCAAACCCTCGTGTGCTCTTCTTATATCATGCATTGTAGCAGTCAAAGTGCGTTAAGATACTTCCCCAGTATTGGGCGCCCAAGGTTGGGCTGGGTCCTACGAGGCCTGCAGCCGACCGGTCGCATGGAAAAAGGAGAAACATGGCTACGTTCTTTCCCGGTGAGTCCCACACGTTTTCGGAGTATCTGCTTGTCCCTGGTTACTCGTCCTCGCAGTGCATCCCCAACAACGTCTCTCTTAAGACGCCGCTAACCCGCTTTAAGCGCGGTGAGAAGCCGGCAATCACCCTGAACATCCCCATGGTTTCCGCCATCATGCAGTCCGTCTCGGGCGTCGATATGGGTGTCGCGCTCGCTACCGAGGGTGGCCTGTCCTTCATTTACGGTTCGCAGAGCGCCGAGTCCGAGGCCGCTATGGTCAAGGCCGTCAAGGATCACAAGGCCGGTTTCGTTCAGTCCGATTCCACGCTGACCCCCGACATGACCATGGAGCAGGTCATCGAGCTCAAGGAGAAGACCGGTCACTCCACCATGCCGGTTACCGACGACGGCACTCCCAAGGGTAAGCTCCTGGGCATCGTCACCAGCCGTGACTATCGCCCCAGTCGCGATGACCACCAGACGAAGGTCTCCGAGTTCATGACCCCGCGTGAGCAGCTCATCGTGGGCGACAAGAACATCAGCCTCAAGGTTGCCAACGACGTCATCTGGGACAACAAGCTTAACGCCCTGCCCATCGTCGACGACAACGATCACCTCATGGGCATTGTCTTCCGCAAGGACTACGACAGCCACAAGACCAACCCCAATGAGCTGCTCGATAACGACAAGCGCTACATGGTCGGTGCCGGTATCAACACCCGCGACTATGCCGAGCGCGTGCCGCTGCTCATCGAGGCCGGCGCCGATGTCCTGTGCATCGACTCCTCCGAGGGCTTCAGCGAGTGGCAGAAGCGCACCATCGAGTGGATTCGCGCCAACTACGGCGAGGACGTCAAGGTCGGTGCCGGTAACGTCGTCGATGCCGAGGGCTTTCGCTTCCTGGCAGACTGCGGTGCCGACTTCATCAAGGTCGGTATCGGCGGCGGTTCCATCTGCATTACCCGTGAGACCAAGGGTATCGGCCGTGGCCAGGCCACCGCTCTGATCGACGTCTGCCGCGCTCGCGACGAGTACTACGAGGAGACTGGCGTCTACGTGCCCGTGTGCTCCGACGGCGGTATCGTCTACGACTACCACATGACGCTCGCCCTGGCCATGGGTGCAGACTTTATGATGCTGGGTCGCTACTTCGCTCGCTTCGACGAGAGCCCGACCGAGCGCGTCAACGTTAACGGTCAGTACATGAAGGAGTACTGGGGCGAGGGTTCTGCGCGTGCCCGCAACTGGCAGCGCTACGACCTGGGCGGCGCCGCGAAGCTCAGCTTCGTCGAGGGTGTCGACTCCTACGTTCCCTATGCCGGTTCCCTCAAGGACGGCGTGGGCGGCACGCTCTACAAGGTCAAGTCCACGATGTGCAACTGCGGTGCCCTCTCGATCCCCGAGCTCCAGGAAAAGGCACGCCTAACGCTGGTCAGCTCCACCTCCATCGTCGAAGGCGGCGCCCACGACGTAGTCGTCAAGGACTCCCAGCAAAGCGTCAGCTACCGCTAAGCGGCTTTCCCAAGCACCGCACCTTGCCGTTCAAACCGTCGCTCGCGTACCAAAGTACGCGTCGCTCCTCTTTCACGGCAATCTGCGGCACTTGGAAAACCCGATCATGCTTGGGCGGGTAACAATTAGCGGTTGATTCACAACCACGTTATTTAGATAAAGCGAGATGCCCGCAAGTCGCAGGCATCTCGCTTGTCGTATTTGCTATCATCATGCGAGTTAACGATGTGGCGGGGCGTTCTTACCTTTGCTCGCTGCAAGTTCCGCACGCAAAGAAGAGCACTAAATGTGCTCTTCGTCTTGCGCAGGACTGTCCGCAGCAGCGAGTAAAGGTAAGAACGCCCCGCCCCAACCGAGATAACAAAGGAGCTGATATGTGCGATTGCACAGATCATAAGGACGAGATTCCTGCCTACGACGCGCAGGCCATTGAGTCCAGGTGGATGAAGGCCTGGGAGGACTCCAACCTCTTTGCCGTCGACACCGACGACAGCAAGCCCAAGAAGTATGTGCTCGAGATGTTCCCGTATCCGTCGGGCGACCTGCACATGGGCCACGCGCGCAACTACACCATCGGCGATGCCATGGCCCGTCAGGCCCGCATGCGCGGCTACGACGTGCTGCACCCCATCGGCTTTGACGCCTTTGGCCTGCCTGCCGAGAACGCCGCCATCAAGCACAACACGCAGGCTGCCGCCTGGACGTATAAGAACATGGACCAGGCGCTCGCCACGATGAAGCGCATGGGCTTCTCCTACGATCTGGATCGCATGGTCAAGACCTGCAGTCCCGACTACTACCGTTGGGGCCAGTGGATCTTTGAGAAGATGTGGGAAAAGGGCCTGGTCTACCGTAAGAAGAACCCGGTCAACTGGTGCCCCACCTGCAAGACCGTTCTGGCCAACGAGCAGGTTACCGAGGGTAAGTGCTGGCGCTGCGGCACCGAGCCCGAGAAGCGCGACCTTGAGCAGTGGTACTTCAAGATCACCGAGTACTCCCAGGAGCTGCTCGACGATCTGGAGAAGCTCCCCGGCTGGCCCGAGCGCGTCAAGCAGATGCAGGCCAACTGGATCGGTCGCTCCGAGGGCGCCGAGGTCGACTTTACCCTGTGCGACCAGGATGGCGAGCCCATCGAGGGCGATGAGGGCAAGATCACCGTCTTCACCACGCGTGCCGATACCCTTTTTGGCGTCTCCTTCTTTGTCCTGGCTCCCGAGTACGCCGGCCTGCATGAGCTCGTCGAGGGCACGGAGTACGAGGAGGCCGTCACTAAGATCGTCGAGGACGCCAAGCATATCTCTGCCGTCGAGCGTGCCCAGGGCACCCTCGAGAAGCACGGTGCCTTCACGGGCCGCTATGTGGTAAACCCCGTCAACGGCGAGAAGGTCCCCGTGTGGGTTGCCGATTATGTCGTCGCCGACTACGGTACCGGTGCCGTCATGGCCGTTCCCTGTGGCGACCAGCGCGACTTTGAGTTTGCCCGTAAGTACGACCTGCCGATCGTGCCGATCATCCTGGACGACGACGATCGCGCTGCCGTCGAGGCCAGCGGCGAGACCATCGATACCTTCCATGCCGAGACCGTCGACTGGGATTGCGCTCACGCTGCCGAGGGCACGCTCGTCCAGTCCGGCAAGTACACTGGCATGCGCGGCGGCAAGCACTCTGAGGGCGAGGCTGCGATCGTGGCCGACCTCGAGGCCATGGGCTGCGGCCGTCGCAAGGTCGAGTTCCGTCTGCGCGACTGGCTCATTTCCCGCCAGCGCTATTGGGGCAACCCCATCCCGGCCATCCACTGCGAGCACTGCGGCATCGTGCCCGTGCCCGAGGATCAGCTGCCGGTGACGCTGCCCGAGAACCTGGACCTGGGCGCCGGCGAGACCCTCGCCGAGTGCAAGGACTTCTACGAGACCACCTGCCCGGTCTGCGGTCGCCCGGCCAAGCGCGAGACCGATACCATGGACACCTTCACCTGCTCCAGCTGGTATTACCTGCGCTATACCGACCCGCACAACACCGAGCTGCCCTTCTCCCGCGAGGCCGCCGATCGTTGGATGCCCGTCGATAACTACATCGGTGGCATCGAGCACGCCATTTTGCACCTGCTCTACAGCCGCTTCTTTACCAAGGCCCTGCGCGACCTGGGTCTGCTGAGCGTGGACGAGCCCTTCACCAACCTGCTGTGCCAGGGCATGGTCAAGGACGAGAACGGCGACACCATGTCCAAGTCCAAGGGCAACGTTGTGCCCCCGAGCTCGGTCATCGAGCCCTACGGCGCTGACACCATGCGTCTGGCGATCCTGTTTATCGCCCCGCCCGAGAAGGACTTCGACTGGGATCCCAAGGCCGTCGAGGGCGCTAACCGCTTCATTAAGCGCGCCTGGCGTATCGTGTGGCAGCTCGTTCAGTCCGGCGACGCCAGCTTGGCCTTTGACAAGTCCGCGCTCGACGAGGTCGCGATGAAGCTCTATCGCGAGCGTCACCGCACCATCGCCAAGTGCACCGAGGACTTCGATCGCGGCCAGTTCAACACCGCCATCTCGGCCGTCATGGAGCTCGTCAACGCGGCGAGCGCCTACCTCAACGCCACCGAGGGTACCGCCCGCGACAAGGCGCTGTGCTACGGCGTGGCTAAGGATATCGTGAGCGTCCTTGCCCCCATCTGCCCGTTCTGGGCCGACGAGCTGTGGCACGAGGCACTCGGCTGCGAGGGCAACGCCTACACCGCCGCCTGGCCCGAGTTCGACCTGGCCGAGTCCGTTGAGGACACGGTGCAGATCGTGGTCCAGGTGCTCGGCAAGGTCCGCGGCCGCGTCGACGTTGCCCGCGATGCCTCCAATGAGGATATGCAGGCTGCCGCCGAGGCCGCCGTCGCCAAGTGGCTCGAGGGCAAGACGGTCGTCAAGGCCATCTGCGTGCCCGGCAAGCTGGTCAACCTGGTGGTCAAGTAGGCACTGCGCGCTTAACTGACGCATAAAAGACGAGGGGCGATCCGGTTGGGTCGTCCCTCGTTTTGTGTTGTATGCCCTGCTTAGTCATTGCGTCGCAACGTTTTCTATGGGATGTGTGCCAGGTCCCTAAAGTAAACGTTGCCCGTTGCCTCTTCGAACATCCAGATGTTGAGGTAGATGTCGTTGAGGTCGTTGTTCACATCAAAGTCCGGGTCGTCGTAGGTGCCCACAAAGGTGAGCATGGCGCGCGTTTCCTCGCCCGCTGCGACCTGCTGGCGCATGTGCACATCGCGGACCACGCCGTTGACGTAGGCATAGGAGTCCACATCGCCAAACATCATGTCGACACCGGTGTTGTTGGTCACCGTAAAGACGAGCGCGGCGTCGCCGTAGCCATCCGTGTCCTTGCCCACGCAGGTAACATGGACGTTCTCGTCTGCCTCAAGGTCGATGGGGAACTGTTCTTGAGGGTCGGGACTCAGGCCCTGGGGATCGACGATGTCTTCGTTGATTTTATCGAAGCTCTCCGATGGCGTCGTTTTCTCGATGGCTTTGGTGCTGCCAGGGTTCGGTTCGCATGCTTCTGTTTTGCCATTCGTGTTGCCGCAGCCCAAGAGGGCCAACGAGCACGTTGCGATGGCGAGCGCAGTCATGCAGAGGTCCCTAGGCGTTTCATGGGTGCCTCCTTACCGTAAAGGATCTCGAAAGGTTCGTCGTTGCGCGACTTGCTGGCTGGCTTGTTGCAGAATGCCCCTTAACGTAAGTCTGATCGATAGGGGCTCGGGGAGGAATGCCCTTGGGGTCCGAACGGGCCTGTGGATTGGGACGCATGGCCCGTTCTTGGACCCTCGGACGCTTGCCTCATGGAGTCTTTAGTCCAATTGTCCTATTCTTGTGGAGAAGCTGTGCGCACGCTGACCTGCAGATTCGTACTGTGCTTGCACGTTTCCGCAGCTATTGGTATAGTTTGCTTGCAAATGAAGTTGTAATTGAAAGAAGTGGGGTTTCGGCCCCGCTTCTTTTTTGTATGGATGGAGGTGCCGCAATGGTCAAGACCAAGACCGAGCAGGCGATCATCGACGCGCTCGCGGCCGTCGCTCCCCAGCACGATGTCGACATCGTCGACGTCGAGCTCGTGGGTGCCACTAAGGCCCCCTGCGTGCGCGTGCGTATCGAGGGTGCCGAGGGTCAGAGCCTGTCGCTCAACGACGTCACGGCCAACACCAAGTGGGTCGGCGATGTGATCGAGGAGCTCGACCCCATCTCTTCGAGCTATACGCTCGAGGTGTCGAGCCCGGGTATGGCGCGCCCGCTGCGCCGCCCGAGTGACTTTGCCCGCTTTGTGGGCGAAAACTGTGAGCTCACCTCCACCGCCACCGAGGGCCGTCGCAAGTACGCCGGCAAGATTGCCGCCGCTACCGAGACGAACGTGACCCTCGAGCTCGAGGACGGCGAGTCTGTTACCCTCGATTTTTCTGATGTTAAAAAGTGCAAGTTGAAGCCCACCTACGACTTCAAGCCCGCGAAGGAAGGAAAGTAAGATGGCAGCATCCGACATGATGTCCGCCCTGATGGAGCTTTGCCAGGAGAAGCACATCGACCAGCTCTACCTGATCGACCGCCTGGAGCAGTCGCTCGCCAAGAGCTATGCCGAGATCCTGCACCTTGAGTGGGGCGCCAAGGTGACCATCGACCGCACCACCGGCAAGATCTACGTCTACCGCCTGGAGCCGATCGACGATTCCATGGACGAGGAGGGCAACTTCACCGAGTTCGAGGAGATCGACGTCACCCCCAAGAACACGAGCCGCATCGCCGCCCAGCACGCCAAGGCAGAGATCAACGCCATCGTGCGTAACTCCGCCCGCGAGCAGATCTACGAGGAGTTCTCCGGCCGCATCGGTGACCTCATCAGCGGTACCGTGCTGCAGTCCACGCCCGACTTCACGATCGTCAAGATCCGCGAGGGTGTCGAGGCCGAGCTTCCGCACTTCGACCAGCGCCGTTACGAGAACGAGCGCAACGAGCGTCCGATGGGCGAGCGCTACCTGCACAACCAGCACATCAAGGCCGTGATCATCGACGTTCGCGACCCCAACTCCAACCTGCAGCCGGTTCGTGGCGAGCACAGCCGTCCGCCGATTGTCATTTCCCGTACCCACCCCGAGCTCATGCGTCGTCTGTTTGAGCAGGAGGTGCCCGAGATCTATGAGGGCACCGTCCAGATCAAGTCGATCGCCCGCGAGCCCGGCCAGCGCTCCAAGGTCGCCGTCCACTCGCTCGACGACCGTCTGGATCCCGTGGGCGCCTGCGTCGGCCCCAAGGGCAGCCGTGTTCGCGCTGTCGTGGGCGAGCTCCGCGGCGAGCGCGTCGACGTCATCCTGTGGGATGCCGATCCTGCCGTCTACGTCGCCAACGCCCTGTCGCCCGCTAAGGTCACCCGCGTCCTCATCGACGAGGAGAAGGCCTACGCCGGCGTCATCGTGCCCGACGACCAGCTGTCCCTCGCCATCGGCAAAGAGGGCCAGAACGCCCGCCTCGCCGCGCGCCTGACCGGCTGGCACATCGATATCAAGTCCGAGACGCTTGCCGCCGACATCCTTAAGAACGTTCCCGTTCACGAGGAGCCCGCCGCCGACCTGATCGGTGACGAGGAGGACGAGGACGTCCGCCGCTGCGAGTATGTGTCCGAAGACGGCATCCAGTGCCGCAACCAGGCTCGTCCCGGCTCCCGTTTCTGCGGTGTCCATGACACCGACGCCTTCGATGATGCGGAGGACCTGATCTAGCGCGCGGTCGCGCCGGGTAGGTCCCGGTGCATCTCCCACGCTCGTTCAGTCTCTAGGCACCCAAGGTGCCAGAAAGGGTAGGTGAAGTCATATGGCAAAAGTCCGTGTGTCCACCCTGGCCAAAGAGTTCGGCATGACCTCCAAGGAACTGATGGGTCATCTCGCCGATATGAAGATTCCCGCTAAGTCCGCTTCCTCCACCTTGGAGGACGCCTATGTCGCTATGGTCCGCAAGCAGCTCGCCTCGGTGATCGAGGCCCGCGCCCAGGAAGTCGAGGCCGCCAAGCAGGCCGAGGAGCAGGCGGCTGCCGCCGAGGAGGCCGCACGCGCCGCCGAGGCCGAGCGCGAGCGCATCGCCGCCGAGAAGGCACGCGAGGAGGAGCGCCGCCAGTTTGCCGCAGCCCAGGCTGCCGAGGAGGCTGCCCGCGCCGAGGCCGAGGCCAAGAAGAAGGCCGAGCAGGAGCGCCTTGCCCGCGAGAAGGAGGAGGCTGCCCGCGAGGCCCAGCGTCGCGCCGTTCCCGCTTCCGACTCCGGTTCGCGCTTCCGTTCACTGCTCGACCAGATCGCCGCACAGGAGACCGTGCTCAAGGAGAAGAAGGACGCCGAGGACAAGGCCAAGGCCGAGCGCGCCGCAGAGCGCGGTAACCGTCGTGGCGGCAACAACGATCGCCGCGGTGGCCGTCGTAACGATCGCAACGCTTCCGACAACAACTCCGAGCGCAACGCCTCCGAGAGCCGTCCGCACAGCCATCGCACCAACGCCAGCAACAACGTCGCTGCCGGCATGGACTTCCCCAACCCCGATAAGCAGGGCAAGGGCAAGAAGCGCAAGGGCGGTCACAACAACGAAGAGGACCACTACAGCCGCATGGCTCGCGAGGCCGAGGAGTACAGCCGCGAGAAGGTGCTCGAGGAGGCTCGTGCCGCCGTCGAGGAGGCCTCTCGCGAGTCCACTGGTCGCCGCAAGAAGCGCAAGGAGAAGCGCGAGCGCGAGGCTGCCAAGGCTCAGGAGGAGCGCAAGATAGAGGAGGCGCTGGCCCAGGGCGTGAACCCCGAGGACCTCGACGCCATCAAGGTCTCCCAGGGCGTTACCGTCCAGGAGCTTGCCGAGGCGCTCGACGTTCCGGCCAACGACATCATCAAGCGCCTGTTCCTGCTGGGTACGCCGCTCACCATGACGCAGTCCATGTCCGATGACCTCGTCGAGCTCGTCGCCGACGACCTGGGCCGTCAGATCAAGATCATCACCCCCGAGGAGGAGAACACCTTCTCGTTCTACGACGACCCCGCCGACCTTAAGCCGCGCGCCCCGGTCGTCACCGTCATGGGTCACGTCGACCATGGCAAGACGTCGCTGCTCGACGCCATCCGTCACACCGGCGTTGCTGCCGGCGAGGCGGGCGGCATTACGCAGGCCATCGGCGCTTCGCAGGTCATGATCAACGACCGCAAGATCACCTTTATCGATACCCCGGGTCACGCCACCTTTACGGCTATGCGTGCCCGTGGCGCCAAGGTGACCGACATCGTCATTCTGATCGTGGCTGCCGACGACGGCGTCATGCCCCAGACCGTTGAGTCGATCAACCACGCCAAGGCCGCCGGCGTACCCATCGTCGTCGCCGTCAACAAGATCGATAAGCCGGGCGCCAACCCCGACCGTGTGCGTCAGGAGCTCACCGAGTACGGAGTCATCCCCGAGGAGTGGGGCGGACAGAACATGTTCGTCAACATCTCGGCTAAGCAGAAGATCGGTATCGACGAACTTCTGGAGACCGTGCTGCTCCAGGCCGACGTGCTCGAGCTCAAGGCCAACCCGGACACCTTTGCCTCCGGCAACGTCCTCGAGGCCAAGCTCGACAAGGGCCGCGGCTCGGTCGCTACCGTGCTCGTGACTCGCGGTACCCTGCACGTGGGCGATACGCTGGTCGCTGGCCTTACCTACGGCCGCGTCCGCGCCATGCTCGACCCCAAGGGCCGCGCTGTCACCGAGGCTGGTCCCTCCGACGCCGTTGAGATCCTGGGCCTGCAGTCCGTGCCCAACGCCGGTGACGAGTTCCGCGTGTTCGAGGACGAGCGCGAGGCTCGCGCCCTTGCCGACGAGCGCTCGCTCAAGGCCCGTATCGAGGAGCAGAGCCGCGTGAAGCACGTCACACTCGAGAACCTCTTCGAGACCATCGCCGACGCCGAGGTTAAGGAACTCAACCTGATCATCAAGGCCGACGTCCAGGGTTCCATCGAGGCTCTTCAGGACTCGCTCGACAAGATGGACCAGTCCGAGGTTCGCATCAACACGATCCACTCCGCTGTTGGCGCCATCAACGAGACCGACGTCGTCCTGGCCGACGCCTCCAATGCCATCATCATCGGCTTTGGCGTCCGTCCCGACGGTAAGGCCCGCTCCGCTGCCGAGCGCGAGGGCGTCGAGATCCGTTGCTACGACGTCATCTATAAGTGCCTCGAGGAGCTTGACGCCGCCCGTATCGGCATGCTCAAGCCCACCGAGGTCGAGGTCGCCACGGGTACCGCGACCGTCCTGGACACCTTCAAGGTGCCCAAAGTCGGTATCGCCGCCGGCGTCCGCGTCGAAGAGGGCGAGATCGCCGCGACCGATTCCGTGCGTCTGGTGCGCGACGGCATCGTGGTCTTCAACGGCAAGATCGCCTCGATGCGCCACTACAAGGACGAGGCCAAGAGCCTCAAGAGCGGTTCCGAGGGCGGCATTGGCCTGGAGAACTTCCAGGACATCAAGCCCGGCGACCAGATCGAGGGTTACCGCATCGACCAGGTTGCCCGTACCGAGTAGGGGGTAGCGCTATGAAGCAAACGCAGGCAACCCGCCGTCTGGGCGAGCAGCTTCGCGAGAAGCTTGGTTATATCCTGCTCTTTGAGGTTTCCGATCCGCGTCTCGACCTGGTTACTTTGACCGCGGTCGAGGTCGCGGTGGACCGTTCGTTCGCGCGTGTGTACGTGTCGTGCGATGCGAGCCGCTACGACGAGGTCATGGAGGCGCTCGCAAGCGCCAAGGGCCGTATTCGCAGCCTGTTGGCTCGCTCGCTCGACTGGCGTGTTACGCCCGAGCTCGATTTTCGCATCGATCGCTCGACCGATGAGGCCGAGCGCATCACGCGTGCGCTGGAAAACGTTCCCGCCACGCTTGCGATCGAAAAGGACGAGGACGGCTATCCGATAGCGGATGCCGCCCAGGAGGCAGCTTTAGATGACTAATTCCGCCGACCTCGCCTCGTGCGAGTCTGCAGATATTCAGCGACGCATCCTCGAGCTCATCGAGGGTGCGTCCTCCATTGCGATTTCGGGACATACTTCTCCCGATGGCGATGCCCTGGGCTCCGTATTGGGTCTGGGCCTTTCGCTCATGAAGTTTTTCCCCAACAAGGACATTGCGCTGCTGCTGGCAGACGATGACCCGGTTCCGCGCATCTACCGATTTATGGAAGGCTCCGATCGCCTGGTGCCGGCATCTGTGTACACCGGCAATCCGGACCTGTTCATCTCGGTGGACGTACCGGTCGTCGAGCGTCTCAATAATTCCGCCGAGGTGCTTCGTCGCTCCAAGCATGTGGTGTGTTTCGACCACCATCCGGCGCGCGAGGAGTTTGCCGAGCTCAGCCTGAGGCGCGTCGAAGCTGCAGCCTGCGCCATGATCATTGACCGTTTCTTGGACAATTGTGGCATTGTCGCACGTGATGGCGTTGCGACCTGCCTGCTGTGTGGCTTGGTTACCGATACCGGCCGTTTTCAGTACCAAAACGCCGATGCCGCCGCGTTCCATGCGGCCTCGCGTCTGGTTGCCCACGGTGCCGATCCGGCGCGCGTTGCGCTCGAGGTATACCAGAGCATGCGCGTTGAGT
>UROJ01000001.1 GCA_900549335.1 uncultured Collinsella sp. | reverse complement strand
TGCCGATCGCTCCGGTATTACAGTCAATCCTGAGGGCAAGAAGAAGCGCAAGGACGCAAAGCGCGGCGAATAGCACGGCTCGTGGAATGGTTTTTATTGACCTCCCGGCGGCAATAACGTACATGATGAGCCCGAACAAGGCGAGATAGGACACCGAGAACTTGGTTCCGACCAAATAGTTGAGCTCATTCCGCCAAGCCATAAGAGGGTCCGAAACAATGTAGTAATACGTAATCAGAAGATAGACCACACAGCAAAGGAAGAATACCGTGGCAGTGCTGCGAATTCTACCCTCAGAACATTGGATCTCTAAGAACCAAGTCAGTAGGTTCAGCCTTGCGATAAACAGCAACGTTCCATTCATGTTGTATGAGTTCAAAAGCGAGGAGACGACCATTACGGCGGACATGGCGAACAAAAGAAGGTTGACCTTCAAATAAGGCTCAGAAAAAATTTTTTTGACTCTCAGGAGCATGACGCAGAGAATAATCGCGCACAAAACCGAAGCGATAGTATTGTAGCCGGGAATGTACACGACACGCACTACGCAGGCATGAAAGACCGCAATGGAGAGCAGCGGATTCAGGCTCAGCTTCCTATCGATTAACCTCATCCTAGTCCCTCCGTCTTTCGACGCCAAGAGCGTACAGCCGGCCGTACACTCTTGATGAAATACACGCAAAGAGATATTGGAGCCGTTTCCAGCGTGGCAGGCCGGGGCATCTTAGCACCGCAGGGCACCGGTCCCTCATTTTATTGCGTATCAGGACGGCGTCGTCGAGCGTACATCTGTCAATGCAGAAGTTCAGATAAGTTAGATAAGCGAAGCCGAGGGCGCTTTCGCCAACACAAGATATTTCAGGGTGATTGCGCTCCAAAAAAGCAAGCTGGTCCTCAGCCGCATTAATAAAGTCCATGTTGAAAGACGTACCTTTGGTGATGCTTCCGCTCCGCTGCCTATAGTGATAGAACGGATTCGGAAGAAGGACAATCCGATTAGCGAGATCGAAAATCCTAGGCATAACATAAAAATCCTCGCATAGCTTCCCTTTCGGAAACCTCACGTTGTCGAAAAGGGTACGGCGGTAGACCTTATTGCAAGCGCTCACGTCAAACCCATTGAACGTATTCAGGGCTACGATGCCCTCCGTGCCCGAGTAGACACGCCTCTCGTGCGCAGCCTTGTCCACATGGCTGCCGTCTTCAAAGTCGAGCACGATACCGAAAGCAACGAGGTCGGCACCGCCGGCGAGCTCTTTCGCGACAGTTTCGAAAGCGTTGCCATCGAGATAGTCATCACCGTCTATAAAGGACACATACTCCCCGATGGCTCGTTCCACTCCATAGTTCCTAGCATCCGAGAGACCGCCGTTCTCCTTATGCAAGGCGCGGACTCTGCCGTCGCGCGATTGGAGCATTTCGCAGATCTCAGGTGAAGAGTCTGTTGACCCATCATCGATGAGCAAAATCTCAAGGTTTGCGTACGTCTGGCCGATGAGGCTCTCTACGCATTCCAAGAGATAGTCTTCAACGTTATAGACGGGAACGATGACACTAATGAGTGGGCTATCCATTGCTCACCACCGATCGATTGAATCCCACGCTCCTCACAAGACCATGCACGTCAGTAACATTGCGTCTGTAAACCAGGTCCTCATTCGGATAAATTATCTGATCCACTAGCTCCACTCCAAAATTTGCTTCTTGGCAACTGCGGGAACGCCCGCAGCAACTGAGTTCTGGGGCAAGTTCGAGCATACGACCGCATTGGCAGCCACAATCGATCGGTCTCCAACAGAGGTGTCGCGAGTGACAATCGACCCTGCACAAAGCCAGACGTCGTCACCGATAGAAACATGTCCGAGTTTGTAAGTCACGGCAGGTTTTGCAGATGAATAATCATGGTCATGGTCGAACACCATGGCGTTCGGGCCAAACAGGACACGGTCTCCGATGGCCGTTTCTCCAAGCACGGTTATGCTGGATCCGCTATTCATGAACAGATTGTTCCCGATGCTAAGGGCACCACCCTCAACAACGCATATGTGTGCACCGGGCTTAATGACAACATCGTCACCAATCTTCACATGGCAGCCTTTCCCCAATCGAAGGCCCCAGAGAAGCCTAGGGGATGGACGCCGGCCGAGTTCGAGCCTCTTCCCGTACCTGAACAAAAGAATCCTCCTGATAATCGAGCAGGCGATGCGTTTTACCCTCATCGAAACTCGCCCCGCTCAAAGTCAATCGAATAGAGGTCGAGGCAGAGAGGGCAGCAAAGCCCGTGCGAATAGGGCCAGCTAACCGAGTCCGTAGATCTCCGGGGGCCTGCAGAGCCATTCTTCCAAGTCGATGTACCGCGAGTAATAGTCCGTATCATTGAGGACCCCCCCCCGCTCGCTATAGCCGGGGAAGTGCACGGCGCACGCGAGCTCGGGCCTCGGCGACGCCGTGAAGCAGACCTTGTTGCCGAAGGGAATGGCATCGAAGGCCCTGAGGTCCTCCTCTGTGCAGCAGTTCATCTGGCTGAACTTGATGAAGACGTCGCCCCAGTTGATCCGCTCGCAGCGGCGGGCCCACTTCTCTGCGGCTTCCTCCGGGGAGGGATAGTGCAGGAACACGACCTCGATATCATCGAGACGAGCGACGGGCTTGTCGAGCTCGCCCTTCTCGCGAAGCTGATCAGCATAACGGGAGTCTCGTGCGTCGATGAACTCTAACGGCGTCGCAGTGTAGTGCCTGAGCCTCGAGGCGAACTTCACGTAGTCGCTCGCGAAGAAGTAGAGGCCGGCGGTTGGACTGCTATAGGGAAGTCCGTAACGCCGATACACCGAGCCGGCCCAACAGTTGTTCGAGAAGATGCTGAAGTCAGTGCGGGTGAGCTTCTTCCTTCTGCCCTTGGCGAGCAATGGATTCGCCATATCACCAATCTTTCTTGAGATCCTGCTTACGTAGCTCATCGGCTCAACAGCCTTTCGTAGTACTCCATAAGCCGCGCGGCGTTTGCCTCGGCTGAGTAGCCCGCAGCCTCTAGTTTGTTAGGGGCCTCCAGGTGCCTGCCGCCTTCGATCGCCACATTGAGCGCCCTCGCCCAGTTGGCCAGCGGCGCGTCGAGCGCCGTGAACGAACCAGTCCCGGCGATGTCCGTCTCGGCGGGCACACCAGTCGAGTAAACACACGGCAGTCCCGCCGCCTGTGCCTCCACGGCCGAGACGGGAAGGCCCTCATAAAGCGACGGCATAAAGAAGACATCGAAGAGCGAGTAGAGACGATAGGCGTCGCTCCTCAAGCCAAGCAGCATCACGGAGTTTTCCAGACCCATTTCGTCGACGAGCTCCTGGAGTTCCCGGCGTTCATCGGCGCTGTTACTCTCCCCGATGATTACAAGCCTGGCAGGGCCGTGAGCAGCCACATACTCACCGAAAGCCCTGACCGCGAAGGAGAAGTTCTTCTGCAAGGAAATCCGGCCCACGCATCCCACCACGGGCTCCTCGGGACCTATTCCGAGTTCCACCCTGCAGGCCGTCCGGACCTCAGGGTTGAAGGCGAAGCGGTCGATATCGATGCCGTTCCTCATCACCAGGAAGTCCTTCCCCCTGAAGAGGTAGCGGCCGGCGTCTTCGGAGCACGCGACCCCGTCGGTCGCCCAGCGCCGCCCGAACCAGATGAGCGGCGCGTTGCGCACACGATGGCTGAACCTATCCGAGCTGCTGTTGAGATGACTGTGTAGCACGCGATGGGCAACCCCGGCTTCGGCCGCGTAACGAAGCGTCCAGAATGCCGAGTTGGGCATGTGGCAGTGCACGACGTCGTATTCAGAACCATGCTCTTGAAAGAACCCTTTGACCTCTCTAATGAAGGCCGAGAGATCAGTTCCCGCATGCGTGACCGTAAAGACCTTGGCACCGCGCCCTTTGAATTCGTCATCGTAGTTGAGCAGATGTCGCAGCTCGCCATTAACAACGTCATGATGCAGGTAGTCGTACGAGACGCGCGAACTGTCACGAAACAAGAACATGTTCCGAACAAACGAAGTAACGCCTGCATCCATAGCGAGCGACGGGACGATGTTTAACACTTTGATGGGGGTTTCACCCGCCATATTATCTCACCCTTTGTGTTTGATAAATATTGGCCATGATTTCAGAAGTATCTGCAACGTCGTAGCCCGCCTTGCGAATCTGATCCGCATAGATAGCGCGATTGCGTGGCTCCCGAGCCATAGCCAGGATCTCTTCTCCCCAAAGAGAAGCCGGACGGTCAAGCCCCTCGGACCGAGTCAAATCAGTAACGGCAGTCTCGTCAGATACGTTCACAGACATGAGGACCGGAAGACCCGAAGCCTGTGCCTCGACCGGGACGAGAGGCTGCCCCTCGTGCAGCGAAGGAAACAGCAACACGTCCATCGCGTTGTAGAGTGGCGCCACGTCCGCTCTCGGCTCGAACCAGATAACGTGCGCAGCCACACCAAGCGAATCTGCGTGTTCTCGTACCTGTTCCCTCATCTCGCCGTCCCCTTGCATGAGGTAGTAGGCAGAAGGCTCAGCCCTCAGCACCTCGGAAAACACATCCAATTGGAAGAGGGGATTCTTGGCGGGCGCGAGACGCGAAGGGTTACCCAACAGCAGTGCATCGGCGGGCACCCCCAGCTCGCTGCGGCAAGCACCACGAACGGCAGAATCGAACGCGAAGCGAACCGTGTCAAAGCCATTACGCACGACCGTAAACGGCTTCCTCCCGAAGAGATACCGCCCCGCTTCCTCGGAACATGCGAGCCTCGAAGTCTCAGCGCCCGATAGCACTGAGCGAGCGACTGAGTGCACGAACCTTTTAACTATCCTGCCGCCCGCGCCAACATCAGAGTTGTGCGAGTGCACGATGCACACCGGCACTCCACGACTCGCAGCAACCTGGGCATAGGCGAACCCCATTCCATTCATCGTATTGATATGCACAGCATCGAAGCTGTTTTCATCGAGAAGTCTCTTGAACGCACTAAGCCCGTCCTTGAGGCGTCTCACCTGTCCGGGCTTGTAGCCATTGAAAACCGCACGACGCTCAACACCGAGCGAGGCCAGCACATCGTCGTAAGAGCAATTCCAATCCCAGGTAGTGATCAACGTGAACGAGAAACCCCTTGGGGCTAGCTCACGAAAGAGCCCCAGAAGGTATGTTTCTATCCCACCGACACCCCATGCCTCAGCGTATACAAGGATATTAGTCATGATGCAGTCCCGTTGATAGGAGAGAATTACCAAGTCTCGGTGCCCGAAGCAAGGCGCGACGGCGCGCGAGCACGCACGAGATGGAATCGCAAGCGAGCGACTTGGCACCCGGCAGCCCCAAGATAGGGATCTTCTTGGAAAGCTGTCCATTGAGGGCGCGCTCGGTCTCCTTCTCCGAGATAGCGTCGTGCCGGTAGTAGTCGACCACCGTGGCTGCGACTCCCAGCGACTCGAAAACGCGCTGCGTCGCATAGCTCTGCAGACAAGAGCCATAATTCGGCGAGTTGCAGAGGGTAATGATTGCTGCGGTCGCGGTCACTCCGCATTTCCCCCTTTCCGGAGAATCCTTGTGTACACGAGCCCGCGAAGGGCGTTGGGCATGAGGCAGACAACTGCCTGGGGAACAAACGAGATGAAGTAGTCGGCAGCGCTGAAGTACCCGCATGCCAGCTGCGCCCGCTTGAAGCGCCTCGCGTGCGACAGATAGGCGCGGCCTCCTCTGCGAGCGTAGAAGTCTGGACTCACGCGCATTGCCACAAGGGTCTCGCGCACGTTGGCCGCACGGCAGCCCGAGGCGAGCATCCGGTTGAAGAGGTCCCAGTCTTCGAAGTAGTGGAAGTCGTCGTTGTAACTCCCAGCGGCGAGCACCTTCGAGCGCCGGAAGGTCATAGGCGGGTGCCGGAAGGGATTGCGGCGCTTGGAGTAAGCGACGATCTCGTCGTGGGTTATGGGCAGGTCCGTCGTCGCCACGGGCCTGTCCCAGGCCTCGACGAACTCCGTTACGTTGCTACCCACCATGTCGAGGCCTTGCTCGGCCATGAGGGCAAGCTGACACTCCATGCGCCCCGACAGAGCGTGGTCATCGGTGTCCATGCGGGCTACGATCTCGTTTGAGCACGCCTCAATGCCCCGGGCAAGCGCGTAGCCGAGGCCTCTGTTCTCGGGGTAGGAGACGAAACTGAACAGGCCGGGGTTGGCCGCGTCGTACTCGGAGAGGACGTCCTCGAGCTCGTCAGTCAGCGGGCCGTCCTTCACGATGACGACTTCCGCCGGGGGCACCGTCTGGGCGAGCATCGAATTCAGCGCCTCGCGTAAGTACTCGGCGCGCTCCTTGGCGTAAAGGCTCATAAGCACGCTGTAGGGAGGGAAAGTCTGGGAATCCATGCCTACCTCCCTGTCTTGTTCTTGCCGAACATCACCGAGAAGGTCTTGAAGAAGACCCGCCAGTCGGACTTAAGGCACGCGCCTCGCGCATAAGTGAGCTCGAACTCCTGGCGCATGCCGTTCTCGAATGTCGCGAGGTTGCGAGGCCCTGACTGCCAAGCGCCGGTGATGCCCTGGGGGACGGCAAGCACCTGCACCTGCTGCTCGTGCGTGAAGTTCCCCAGTTCTTCGTAGGTGATGGCCCGGGGCCCGATCACGGAGAGCTGGCCCGCGAGCACGTTGATAAACTGAGGTATCTCGTCGAGGGAGGTCTTGCGCAGGACGCGACCCAACTTGGTGATGCGCGGGTCGTTCGTGACCTTGCGCTCGCGGTGCCACTCCTCGATCTGCTCGGGGGTGAGATACTTCTCCACGTCGTTGGCGTCGGCGACCATGGAGCGGAACTTGAGCACGTGGATGGGGCGGCCGAAGCGCCCCGCGCGCTCGTGCGAATAGATGGGAGCGCCCTTGGTGTCAGCCGCGATGAACGCGCAGAGCACCACGCCAGGGATGAACGCCACGGCACAGACGCACGCGCTGAAGGCGATGTCGAAGGCACGCTTCACGAAGCGATACCCGAAGGAGCGCGAGTCGAGCGCGCGGGACTCAGCAGCGAACTCGGGCGAGCCCGGGAGGCTCACCGCACCCGTGTTTGCAGCGGAACCGGCACCAGCACCCGCCGCGCCCTCGCGCCGGTCCATTGCCTGAGCAATGAGCGTCGCCCCCACGGGCGCATTGCTCTCTGTTACTTCATTAGCAGCCAAAGTCAAACTTACGTCCCTGTCCCCCAGGGATCCCCCAATCGATAAATTCAAAAATGCGAAAGAATTGCCGGTGCAACGGCTCCCCTACGTTTTGCTGGGAACGTCCAGCGGAAGCAGCTCCCTAAATGCGGAGTCGCCTTCGCCCACATCCACCAGGCACCAGCGTTTATGACGGTCGATCTTCTTTACACGGGCCTCTTGCCTCACCAAGGGACCCTGCTCTATGTGCAACACGCCGTCTTCTATGCGGGCAACGCTGTTACGCACCACGCCGTCATCGTCCAGTACGCTGCGGTACCAGTCTTGTGCATCGTCCGGCATGGGCATGTACGCCCGCTCCCTACTGCCGGCGATGCGGCAGCCAAAGCTCAACTGGGCCAGGGCCCTATCGAGCGCGGCGGCATCGTGCGTGGCGACGAAGAAATATTCCTTGTACATAGGTTTGGTTTGGAGCGACCAGGCGCCATCCCGCTTAAACCAGAACTCCTTTTGCATCATAAAAGCGTCCTGCAACAGGTTGTGCGGGATAATGCGGCGGACCTTTTCGCAGGTCTCGCGCTCTTTTCCATTGGGGGTGTGGACCAGATACCAGCGAACGCGGCCGTGCTGGCTGCTGGTGGTGACGCCGTTAAATGCGCCCGGCAGCTGCTCTTGGCGCCGTGCCGTCTGTTCCATGTTCTCGCCCCCTCTTTTGGCTTTGCGATGCACGCAAATGCAGGGGCGTTTAGAACAGGCTTCTCGCTCGCAGCTAGGCGCAGTCGCAAAAGTACAGGTTTTTATAGAGGGGTATGGAGATGTACCTACTAGCAGTACATTTTGTGTAATCTGGGCAAACGCGGATTAATTGCTCGTATAATGTCGTCTATCGAAAGATACAAAAACCTGTACCTTTTTGTGCAACAAAAAAAGCCGCTCAACCAGCGGCTTTCTCATTTTGGCATGAAAAAAGCGACCGCCCTGTGTGGGCGGTCGCCTTTGTTAATTGTTGTGAAGTTTGTCTTAGGCGCGGGTCTTGATTTCCTCGGTCACCTTGGCAACAAACTCATCAACGCTCATCTGAACGGTCTCGTTGGAGCGATCGCGGACGGAGATGTTGCCGGCCTCGACCTCCTTCTCGCCCAGGATGAGCATGTAGGGCACGCGGTCGATGCTGCGGGCCTCGCGGATCTTGTAGCCGATCTTCTCGTCGCGGTCGTCGCAGACCACGCGAATGCCGGCCTCCTCCAGCTTGGCGCACACCTCGTGAGCGTAGTCGCGGCTCTTCTCCGAAACCGGAAGTGCCTTGACCTGCACGGGAGCCAGCCAAGTGGGGAACTTGCCCGCGAAGTGCTCAATCAGAATACCGATGAAGCGCTCGATGGAGCCAAAGCATACGCGGTGCAGCATGATGGGGCGCTTCTTGGTGCCGTCGGCGTCCACGTACTCCAGGTCAAAGTTGAGCGGCATCTGGAAGTCGAGCTGCACGGTACCGCACTGCCAGGTACGGCCGAGCGAGTCCTCCAGGTGGAAGTCAATCTTGGGGCCGTAGAAGGCGCCGTCGCCCTCGTTGACCTCGTAGTCCATGCCCAGCTTCTCCAGAGCGGTGCGCAGGCCCTCCTCGGCGCGAGCCCAGTCCTCGTCCGAACCCATGGAGTCCTCGGGGCGGGTGGAAAGCTCAACGTGATACTTAAAGCCAAACTTCTGGTACACGGAGTCGATGAGGTTGACCACGCCCACGATCTCGTCGGTCAGCTGGTCGGGACGCACAAACAGGTGGGCATCGTCCTGGTTAAAGCAGCGCACGCGGAACAGGCCGTGCAGGGCGCCGCGCAGCTCGTGGCGGTGCACCAGTCCAATCTCGCCGGCGCGGATGGGCAGCTCGCGGTAGGAGTGCGGCTTGGAGGCGTACACCAGCACGCCGCCCGGGCAGTTCATGGGCTTAATGCAGTACTCTTCGTCGTCGATGACGGTGGAGTACATGTTGTCCTTGTAGTGGTCCCAGTGGCCCGAGGTCTTCCATAGCTGCTTGTTCATGATAAGCGGCGTGGAGATCTCCACGTAGCCGGCCTTGTGGTGGATATCGCGCCAGTAGTCCAGCAACGTGTTCTTAAGGATCATGCCGTTGGGCAGGAAGAATGGGAAGCCGGGGGCCTCGTCGCGCATCATAAAGAGGTCCATCTCGCGGCCGATCTTGCGGTGGTCGCGCTTCTTGGCCTCCTCCAGCATGTGCATGTGCTCGTCGAGTTCTTCCTTGGTGGCAAAGGCGACGCCGTTGATGCGGGTGAGCATCTTGTTGTCCTTGTCGCCCTTCCAGTAGGCGCCCGAGACGCCGGTGAGCTTAAAGGCCTTCAGAGCCTTGGTGTAGCAGATGTGGGGGCCGACGCACATGTCGATGTAGTCGCCCTGCTGGTAGAAGGTGATGCGGGCGTCGTCGTCCAGATCGCCAATGTGCTCGACCTTGTACTTCTCGCCGCGCTCCTCCATAAGGGCGATGGCCTCGGCGCGGGGCTTCTCGTACACGGAGAACTTGAGGTTCTCCTTGACGATCTTTTTCATCTCGGCCTCGATCGCAGGGAAGTCGTCCTCGCTGATTTTGACGCCCTCGGGCAGGTCGACGTCGTAGTAGAAGCCGTTGTCGGTCGCGGGACCGTAGGCAAAGTCGGCCTGGGGGTACAGGCGCTTGATGGCCTGCGCCATGATGTGCGCGGCGGAGTGGCGGATGACGTGCGTGACCTCGTCCTGCGGGAGCTCGGCCACCGAACCGTCATTGTAGAGTGCCTTCATGGGTATGTTTTCTCCTCTCGGATGCCTGATGCAAGTGCGTGCGATGCGCTCGGCGTTTTAACTTGCATCATTATAGGCAGGTTGCCTTGGTATACAAGCGCCCGCCGCACCTTAATGGCACGGCGGGCGATTTTCTACGCATGCTTCATCGTGTGGGCGCGGGGTGCGGGGCGCGCGTGGCTTGCGGCGTGCCCGTGGCTTGCGGCCGGCCCGGCGATGGATGCGTTACTGGATGCGAGTTCGGCAGTAGGGGCAGACCTTCCAGTGCGCATCGAGCGGGCGATGGCAGCTGGGGCAGACGTTGCGAACCTGGGTGTCGCACACCGGGCAGACGACGAAGTCCTTCTCGATGGGTGCGCCGCACTGCGGGCAGGTGCCGTACTGGGCAAGCTGGCGCTCGCGCAGGGCCATGTCCAGCTCCTGCTCCTCGCGGTCGGAGGCGTAGGAGTGCGGACGCAGGACCAGATAGGCGATGAGGCCCACAAACGGGATGAGGGCGATGATGCCCCATGCCACGTAGGCGCTGGCGCCGCGGCGGCGAGCGTCGATAAACACATAGACGACCGACAGCACATACAGGGCGATGATAAAGCCAACGAAGGCATAGACGACGCCCATAAGCTGCGGCGACATGAGCTCGGAGATGTACTTGGACATTACGGGTACCTTTCGGGATATTAACAGTCCGGTCAAGTTTACCACGGGGTTTGTTTATATGGGACCACGGCTAGGGGCGGGGCTGGTGCGGACACAAACATCTCAATCTGTAACAGGTGGGAGCGGAATCCGGGTCCAGATGTTACAGATCGAGACACAGGGGTCCCTCCCCGACTTCAATCTCGATCTGTAACATCTTGGGCCCCAAAACCCCTCTTACTGTTACAGATCGAGACATTCAAAATCCGCCGGAAGGTTTGTCTTGATCTGTAACATCTGGAACCCAAATCCTCGTCTAACTGTTACAGATCGAGACAAAGGAAAACGTCCAAACCGAATGTCTCAATCTGTAACAACCACTCGGCAAAAACGGTCCCAGATGTTACTGATCGAGACAAATCTCCGAGACCAGAGCTGGCAGGCAAGATTGTCGACGTTACTGAGTCTCCCCTCGCCTGCCGTTGGCGGGTGTTGCGGGGCTGTTCGCCGCATTGCCGCCGCACTGGGAGTGCGCAGACCGTAGGATAGTCTTATTGACAGCCTGTCAACTCGTCTGGGAGGCACTGTGACAGAAACGTTTGATATCGCGATTGTCGGCGCGGGCATCACCGGATGCGCCATCGCGCGGCAGCTCGCGCGGTTTGACCTGTCCATTTGCGTGGTCGAAGCGGCTAACGATATCGCGCTGGGGGCTTCGAAGGCCAACGGCGGTCTGGTGCATGCCGGTTACGATCCGGCGCCGGGCACGGTAAAGGCGCAGGTCAACGCCCGTGGCTGCGAGTTGTACGGTGCGTGGGCGCAGGAGCTGGGCTTTCTGTTCTGCCGCACCGGGTCGATGTTGTTGGGCTTTAACGACGAGGACCGCGCGCATCTGGAGCAGCTGCGTTGCAACGGCCATGCCAACGGCGTGCCCGAGCTGTCGATCATCGGACCCGACCGCATCCACGAATTAGAGCCGCGCGCCAGTGCCGACGCTACGTGCGCGTTGTGGTGCCCCTCGACGGGCTTTGTCGACCCGTTTGAGGTTGCCATCGCCGCGCTGGAGAACGCCGTGGCCAACGGGGTGACGTTTATGCGGTCCGCGCCGGTGGAAGCGATTGAAGTCGCGGGCTCGGGCGACGACGCGCGCTTTACGTTGGCGACCCTCGCTGGTAACGTGCGCTGCCGCTACCTGATCAACGCCGCGGGCAACGGCGCCGCCGACATCTCGCATATGGCGGGCGCCGAGGAGTTCCAGATGGTCTGGCGTCAGGGCAACATCGTGGTGCTGGACAAGGAGCCGCGCACACTTATGCCGCTCTACCCCGTGCCGACGCCGGTGTCGAAGGGCGTTATCGTGACGGGCACCGTGCATGGCAACACCGTGATTACCGCCACGGCTGCCGTGCGCGGGCCGGGCGACACGCAGACCTATGCAAGCGATGTGGACGCGCTGCTGACCGGCGCGCGCAAGCTGGTGCCCGACCTGGACACGCGCCGCGTGGTGCGCACGTTTGCCGGCGGGCGTCCGGTCATTCAGGGAACGAACGACTTCTTTATTGGGCAGTCGGCCGTGGTGCCGGGGCTGTTCCAGGCGGCGGGCATCCAGTCGCCGGGCGTGGCGAGCGCGCCGGCCATTGCCGAGCGCATGGAGCTTGTGATGCGTGAGGCGGGCGTGGAGCTGCACGAGCGGGCGGACTGGAACCCAATTCGCCGCGAGCCGGACGACTTTGACCGCGCACCGCTGGCGCGCAAGGAAGAACTCATTGAGTCCGATCCCGCGTGGGGGCAGATTGTCTGCCGCTGCGAGACGGTGCCCGAGGCCGAGATTGTGGCCGCGATTCGGCGCCGCCCGGGCGCGGTTTCGGTCGAGGGCGTCAAGCGCCGCTGTCGTGCCGGCATGGGTCGGTGCCAGAGCGGCTTTTGCCAGAGCCGTGTGGTGGCGATTCTTGCCCGAGAGCTGGGGTGTGACCCCAGCGAAGTGCTGTTGGAAGATGCCGGATCTTGGTTGGTCGAGGGACCGCTGAAGGGGGTGCGCTAGGATGGCGGAATTCGGATCGAGCGCGATTGATTACGGCGTCGTAGAAGCCATACAAACGCAGGCGTTCGACGTGGTCGTTATCGGCGGCGGACCTGCCGGCATGGCGGCCGCGCTTGCCGCGCACAAGGCCGGCGCACGCGTGGCCATCGTGGAGCGCGAGCAGCATCTGGGCGGCATCCTGCGCCAGTGCATCCACCCCGGCTTTGGCCTGTCGCACTTTAAACAGGAGCTCACCGGTCCCGAGTACGCGCAGCGCTTTATCGACCAGGTGCACGCAACCGACATTGCGCTGTTCCTCAACAGCATGGTGATTGGGATAGATTCAGGCGAGCCTACGGAAGACACCGCGGTCCATACCGTCACGCTCATGAGCACCGTCGGCATGCTGCAGCTCACCGGACGCGCGGTCGTCCTTGCCATGGGCTGCCGCGAGCGCACCCGCAGCGAGATCAAGATCCCCGGCAGCCGTCCCGCCGGCGTGTTTACGGCCGGCCTAGCGCAGCGATACATCAATATCGAAAACCTCAAACCCGGCTCGCGCGCCGTCATCTTGGGTTCGGGCGATATCGGGCTGATCATGGCACGCCGCTGCACGCTCGAGGGGATTTCGGTCGAGGGCGTGTACGAGCTCATGCCGTACGCCAACGGTCTGCGCCGCAACGTTAAGAACTGTCTGGACGACTTTGGCATTCCGCTGCATCTGTCTACCACGGTCACGCGCGTGATCGGGCACGACCGCGTGGAAGCCGTCGAGGTAAGCCAGGTCGACGAGCGCCTGGCACCCATTCCGGGGACCGAGCGCATCGTTCCGTGCGACACGCTGCTGCTTTCGGTGGGATTGATTCCCGAGAACGAGCTTTCGGTTGCCGCGGGCGTGGAGCTTGACCCACGCACGCGCGGCGCCGTGGTGGACCAGAGTCTTCAAACGGGCGTGCCGGGCATCTTTGCCTGCGGCAATGTACTGCACGTGCACGACCTGGCCGACAACGTGACGACCGAGTCCGAGAGGGCTGGCGCAGCTGCAGCGGCGTACGCGCTGGGAACCGGCGCGGGCGTCGTTCCGGACTGCGAGCTCGCCGTCTCCCCTGCCGGCATTGCGGGATACGCGCTGCCGGGACGCATTACGGCTGCGGCGCTCACTAAGCTGAACTTTCGCGTGCGCCGACCGGTCGATGCCGCCCGCGTGCGCATTCTAGCAGGCGACGAGGAACTGTTCGCAGGCAAGGTCCGTGCATTTAAGCCGAGCGTCATGGAAAGCTTCCCGCTGCCGGCAAAGGTGATTCAGCGCGCACTCGACCTAGGTGCTAGCGAAATTGTCCTGTCCGTCGATCCCGTCGAGGAGGCGTAGGGTCATGAGCACGAACGAAATCGAAAAGCTCAAGTTCAACTGCACCACCTGCCCATCCGAATGCCTTCTGACCGTAGAGGTGGAGCGCGACGCCAATGGCGCCGTGGTAGAAGTGCGCTCCGTAACCGGCAACAACTGCCCGCGCGGCGATAAGTTCGCACATCAGGAGCTCACCTGCCCCATGCGCGTGCTCACGACGACCGTGGCCGTCTCCGGCGGCGACGAAGCCCTGCTCCCCGTGCGCACCGCCGATGCCATCCCGCTGACACTCCACGCCCAAGCCATGGACCTCATCCGAGGCCTAGTCGTCGACGCCCCCATCCGCATGGGCGACGTCATGCTGGAAGATCTTCTCGGCACCAACATCGACCTCATCGCCAGCATGGACATCGAGTAGCAAATTTAGGACGGGGCTCTTTTAGCTACTCCACCATCCGCCCGGTCCTCCTCCGCAGTTGCGGTGAAATACGGACTGTTTTATGGCTTCAGGCCGCTAAACATTCCGTATTTCACCGCAACTTATGAGGGCGCGCATGGGATGCAAAGGAGTGTCCCCAGGTGCCGGCATAAAAGGAACGTCCCTAACTGCCGGGCTTGGGATACCATGGTGGCAGCCTAGCGAAAGGATGTTTCATGGCACATGTCGATGACCAGCGCGTGGCGCGCGTGCTCGATGCGCTCGAGGCTCAGCACCCCGGCGCACAGCTGCTCGTAAACGACCCGTGGTCGATCTATTACCTGACCGGCTTTTATGCCGATATGTTCGAGCGTTTTTGCGGTGTGCTACTCGCGCGTGATTGCAAGCCCGTGATCTTGGTCAACGCCCTGCATCAGCTGGCCGATTACGACAATGCCCGCGTCGCCTATCACACCGACACCGACGTCGTGACCGACGCTATCGCTCGCGAAATCGATCCGACCAAGCCGCTTGGCATCGACACCGTCATGCGCTCCGGCTTTTTGATGCCCCTCATAGAGCACCACGCCGCCAGTGAGTTTTTCCTGGGCGATTTTGCCGTCACCGCCGCACGCACGTACAAGGACGCTACCGAGCAGGAGCTTATGCGCGTGTCCTCGGCAGCCAACGACGCCGTGATGGCCGATGCCATCAAACTCGTCCACGAGGGCGTGACGGAGCGCGAAATCGCCGACCAGATGCTCGGCTTGTACCGCAAGCACGACTGCGAGGGCTTTAGCTTTCCGCCCATCGTGAGCTTTGGCGCCAACGCCGGCGACCCGCATCATGAACCCGACGACACCGTGCTCAAGCGCGGCGACGTGATGCTGTTCGACATTGGCGGACGCCATCGCAACTACTGCTCGGACATGACGCGCACGTTCTTTTGGGGTGAGCCGGACGAGGAAACCGCACGCATCTACGACATCGTGCGCCGCGCCAACGAAGCCGCCGAGGGGCTCATCGCACCGGGCGTTCGCATGTGCGACCTGGACCGCGCCGCACGCGACGTTATTGAGGGTGCGGGCTACGGCAAATACTTTACGCATCGCCTGGGCCACTCGATTGGCCTGCAGGACCACGAGCCGGGTGACGTCTCGCTGGTCAACGAGCAGGTCGTAGAGCCAGGCATGACGTTCTCAATCGAGCCGGGTATCTACCTCCCCGGCCGCACCGGCGTCCGCATCGAGGACCTGGCCCTGGTTACCGAGTCCGGCGTCGAGATTCTCAACGCCTACCCCCACGATCCGGTCCGCCTAGACTAGCCAATGCGACAAAGGGACAGTCCCTTTGTCGCATCCCGTTAACGCAGTGCCACGAAAACGGGCTATCTACTACGTTTAACCCGCATGGGTCGACCATAACCGGGTTTTCGCAAAATCCGCAAGCCGTCTACCTGCGGTTTTAATTTCGCGATATTCCGTGTGGTCGAGGGTAGTCGATAAAACGTAGTAGATAGGCCCATTTCGTGGCGAGCAAGTCAACTCGAGGAGCAGGGTAGTTAAAATAGCCCCGTCCCAAATTGACTACTTTTAAGTTGCGGTGATATACGGACTGTTTAAGGCTTCTGGCTTATAAAACAGTCCGTATTTCACCGCAACTGATGAGGGGATGGGTTAACGGAGCAGCCCCGCTACTTCACCGGCTAGGGTGATGGTGCCGGCTGCTACGAAGGACTCACCCGCGGCATCGAGGGCCGCGAGGGCCTCGGACACACTCGGGTATACGCCCGCGATCTTATCGGCATCCACCAGGGCAGCGAGCTCCTCCGCCGGCAGGGCGCGATCGGAATCGGTCTGGGTCACGACCACGCGCGGAAAGGCCGGAATCAGCACGTCAACGATACCCGCCACGTCCTTATCGGCCAGCGCGGCGCACAGCAGCGTGGGGCGGTTCTCCACGCACGGATCGATCTCGTCCAGCGCGCTCACAAAGTTCTCGCAGCTCTGAGGGTTATGGCAGGCGTCGATCAGCTTGAGCGGATCAGTTCCCAGTACATCAAAGCGGCCCGGCGTGGGGCAGCCCATAAGCGACGCATCGAGCTTGTCATGATCGAGTTCGCGACCCAAATACCCCTCGCAAAGCATAATCGCGCACGCGGCATTCTGCGGCTGATACGCCGGCTTGACCATGCTCGACGTATAGATCGCACGCGGCGTGGTGCAGCTAAACTCAACCGTATCACCCACGTGCTCCGGCACCTTAGTCGTGGCATGGTTCACCACCAGCGGCACGATGCCGCACGCGCGGCAACGGGCATCCATCACGCGTTGAACGCTCGCCTCGTGTGTGCCCTCGCCCAGCACAACCAAGCGTCCGGGCTTAATAACCGCAGCCTTCTCACCCGCAATGGCCTCGAGCGTATCGCCCAAAATGCGTGTGTGATCGAGTCCGATGCCCGTGATGGCAACGGCGACAGGATCGGTCGCACTCGTGGCGTCCCAACGTCCGCCCATGCCGACCTCGAGCACGGCGACATCCACCGCGGCCTCGGCAAACACTACAAGTGCGGCAGCCGTCAACAGGTCAAAAGGCGTGATGGTATAGGCACGCTCCCCCGCCGCCACACGACGAGCATTCACGCGATGCCCCGCCTCGACGGCGGCAGAAACGCCACGGGCAAACGCCTCATCGCTCACGACGCGCCCATCGACCTCCATGCGCTCGGGATAGCGCACCAACTGAGGAGACGTATACAGTGCGGTCTTTAACCCCTCACCACGAAGGATGGCAGCCGAAAAACGCGTGGTCGAAGTCTTGCCATTGGTACCGGCAACCTGAATGCAATCGAAATACTCATCCGGACGCCCCAGCTCATCGAGCATATCGACAACCGTCTCAAGCAGAGGCCCAGCATCCCCAGAAATCCGCCCCGTATCAGCAGCAAGCCCCACAGCCTCACCAAACGAAAGCAACTCAAACGAGAACGGCACAGAATACGACCCAGAACGCTTAGCCATAACCCAAAGTCTCCAATTACAGAAAAAGAGGCCCACCAAAAAAATGAGCCCCTCGCGTTGACAATATCAGCCTTTACCCGATTGCAGCGGAATCAAGGCCACAACCAAGTGGCCCTAACACGCCAGATGCAAACGACCACGTAAACGAACTGGGAGCGGCCCGACGCTTTGCTCGATACAAGTTCCGCACGCAAAGGACAGCACTAAATGTGCTGTCCGTCTTGCGCAGGACTGTTCGCAGTAGCGAGCAAAGCATCGGGACGCGCCCCCGAGTAAACCTTACGAGAAGTCAGCAACCTGAGCAGTCAGCGCCGCCAGGATCTCCTTGAGCTCAGCTGCACGGTCCCTCTTCTTCTGGACCACCGCGGGCGCGGCCTTAGCCACAAAGCCCTCGTTGGCCAGCGTCTTCTCGCAGCCGGCGAGCTCCTTCTGGGCCGCGGCGATCTCCTTCTCCAGGCGTGCCTTCTCGGCCGAAAGGTCAACCTTGCCCTCAAGCACCACAAAAACCTCGACGCCGCTGTCGACCACGGCAATGCTCGCTGCCGGCTTCTCAACGTCGGTACCCATGACCAGCGAGGCGGTGTTCGCCAGCGGCTCGATGGTCGAACGCAGGCTCTCGAGCTTCTCGATGTCCTCGGAACCGGCGCGCACGACCACGTCGAGCTCGGCCTTGGGGCTCAAGCGATAACGCGAACGGGTGGCGCGGGCGGCAGACACGACGGTGCGGCACAGCTCAAACGCGCGCTCGGCGGGCTCATCGACGTACTTGGCGTAGTCGGCGGGCTCGGGCCACTTGGCGATCATAAGCGCCTCGGCGCGATCCACGTTGCCCTCGGCGTCAAGGTCGAGCACGCTCGCCGGCATGTTGTCCCAGATCTCCTCGGTGACAAACGGCATAAGCGGGTGCATCAGACGAATGGAGGTGTCGAGCACAAAGATCAGGTTGCGCTGAGCCTGCAGACGGCCCTCGCCCTTCAGGCGGGCCTTGGTGACCTCGACGTACCAGTCGCAGACCTCGTTCCAGAAGAACTGCTGCACGCCGCGGGCCATGTCGCCAAAGGTGTAGTTCTCGATGCCCTCTGTGACCATCTTCACGGCCTTGGCCAGGCGGCTGAACATCCAGGCGTCGGCCGGGGTCTCCACGAGAGGCTCGCCGGGCGTGTAGCCCTCCATGTTCATGAGCAGGAAGCGGCTGGCGTTCCAGATCTTGGTCACAAAGCTCTTGGCCTGGTCGGTGCGCGGGCTGTCGATGAGTTTCTTGGTCTTCTTGTCGATGTTCGCGTCGAACTTGACGTCCTGGTTGTTGGTGCACAGCGTGAGCAAGTTGAAGCGCATGGCGTCGGCGCCGTACATACCAATGAGATCCATGGGGTCAACGCCGTTGCCCTTGGACTTGGACATGCGGCTGCCGTCCTTGGCCAGGATCGTCGGGTAGATGACGACGTCCTTAAACGGCACCTCGTCCAAGAAATACAGCGAACTCATGACCATGCGGGCGACCCACAGCGCGATGATGTCTCGTGCGGTGACGAGTGCCGTCGTGGGGTGATGGCCCTCGAGCAGCTCCGGCTTTTGCGGCCAGCCCTGCGTGGCAAAGGTCCACAGCTGCGAGCTGAACCAGGTGTCCAACACGTTCTCGTCCTGGTGCACGTGATGGCCGCCGCACTTGGGGCACACGTCGGTGTCCTCGGTAAGGGCGTCCTCCCAGCCACAGTCCTCGCAGTAGAACACGGGGATGCGGTGGCCCCACCACAGCTGACGGCTGATGCACCAGTCCTTAAGGTTCTCCATCCAGGTGGTGTAAGTCTGCGTCCAGCGCGCGGGGTGGAAGGTGACCTTGCCGGAGTTGACGGCGTCGAGCGCCGGCCCCTTAAGCTTGTCGACGGCGACGAACCACTGCTCGGACAGCCACGGCTCCAGGGCGGAGTCGCAACGATAGCAGTGCATGACGGAGTGGTCGAGCTCTTCGACGTGGTCGAGCAGGTCGTGCTCCTCAAACCACTTGATGACGGCCTCGCGGCACTCGTCGCGGTTCATGCCGGTGAACTCGCCGTAGCCCTCGACGACCACCGCGTGCTCGTCGAAGATGTTGATCTGCGGCAGGTCGTGGGCCTGACCCATGGCGTAGTCGTTGGGGTCGTGGGCCGGGGTGACCTTGACGAAGCCGGAGCCAAAGTTGGCGTCGACATGCCAATCCTCAAAGATGGGGATCTCACGGTTGACGATCGGCAGCATGACGGTCTTGCCCACGAAGGCGGCCTTCTCGGGGTCCTTCGGGGAGACGGCAACGCCCGTGTCGCCGAGCATGGTCTCGGGGCGCGTGGTGGCGACGACGATGTAGTCCTGGCCGTTGACCGGCTCGGTCAGCGGGTAGCGCAGGTGCCACAGGTGGCCCTTCTCGTCCTTATACTCGGCCTCGTCGTCCGAGATGGCGGTGGTGCAGTTGGGGCACCAGTTGACGATACGCTTGCCACGGTAGATCAGGCCGTCGTGGTACCAGTCGCAGAAGACCTTACGCACGGCCTGGGCGTAATCCTCGTCCATGGTGAAGCGCTCGTTGTCGAAGTCGACGGAGCAGCCCATGCGCTTGATCTGCTCGACGATGATGCCGCCGTACTCGTGGGTCCAGTCCCAGCAGGCGTCGACGAACTTGTCGCGGCCGATCTCCAGGCGGCTGATGCCCTCGCTCTTGAGCTTCTTGTCGACCTTGGTCTGCGTGGCGATACCGGCGTGATCGGTGCCGAGCACCCAGCGCGTGGACTTGCCGCGCATGCGGGCCATACGGATGATGGCGTCCTGGATGGAGTCGTCGGTGGCATGACCCATGTGGAGCTTGCCGGTCACGTTGGGAGGCGGAATGGTGACGGTGCAGTCGCCCACGCCCTCACGGCGCTTGTAGTAGCCGCCGTCAAGCCACTTCTGCAGGATCGCCGGCTCGTTGGTCGACGGATCGTAGTTCTTGGGCATTTCTTCCATATATCTCTCCCTGTCCCGCCGGGGAGGAATGTAGGCCCGATTTTCGCTCGGTCAGGTCCTGGGCTCGCTCGAAGACCACATTAAGTGGTCTTCGGCTCGTGCGGAATCTACGAAAATCGGGCCTACATTCCTCCCCTTAGGTATCGATTACTTCAGTCTGATATGACTTCGCTGAGGCTTAAACAAACACACAGAATAACACAGGTAGTTGGGGTTATTGCGTATATATAAAATAGCCTCCGACCGCAGGTGGTCGGAGGCTATTTACAAGCACGTTTTAGACAGGTTTAGCCGTAGATGCGCTGGGGCTGTTCTTCGCCCTTAACGGCGGCTTCGGTTACGACGACCTTGGCAACGCCCTCCTCGCTGGGGAGGTCGAACATCGTCTGCTGCAGCACGTCCTCGCAGATGGCACGCAGGCCGCGGGCACCGGTCTTGCGGGCGAGTGCCATGCGGGCGATCTCGTGCAGGGCCGCGTCCTCAAACTCAAGATCGACATCCTCGAGCTGAAACATCTTGCGGTACTGACGCACCACGGCGTTCTTGGGCTCGGTCAGGATCGACACCAGGTCGTCCTCGTCGAGCGCCTGCGTCTGGGTGACGACGGGCGTACGTCCCACAAACTCGGGGATCATGCCAAAAGCGTTGAGGTCCTGCGGGAGCACCTGGCGCAGCAGGTCGTTCTCGTCGACAGAGGTGGGGCCGGCGATCTCGGAGTTAAAGCCCACGCCCTTGTTGCCCACGCGATCGGCAATGATCTTGTCCAGACCCACAAAGGCACCGCCGCAGATGAACAGGATGTTGGTCGTATCGATCTGCAGCAGCTCCTGCTGGGGGTGCTTGCGGCCGCCGGTGGGCGGAACGCTGGCCACCGTGCCCTCAAGAATCTTAAGCAGTGCCTGTTGAACACCCTCGCCCGAAACATCACGGGTGATGGAGAGGTTCTCTGCCTTGCGGGCAATCTTATCGATCTCGTCCACGTAGATGATGCCCACCTGCGCGCGCTCAATGTCGCCATCGGCAGCATTGATAAGCTTGAGCAGGATGTTCTCGACGTCCTCGCCCACGTAACCAGCCTCGGTGAGCGCGGTGGCATCAGCGATGGCAAACGGCACCTCGAGGATGCGCGCGAGCGTCTGGGCCAGCAGCGTCTTGCCGGTACCGGTCGGGCCGAGCAGAAGAATATTGGACTTGGCAAGCTCCACCTCGTCCATATCGTCGTCAAACTGGCCGCCCATACCCGAGGCTTCGTTAAAGGCGGACACCGCAGCACCGCCCTCGATCACGCGGCGGTAATGGTTGTACACGGCCACCGACATGGCGCGCTTGGCGTCCTCCTGGCCCATAACATAGGCCGAAAGCTCGTCATAGATCTCGTGCGGCGTCGGCACGTGCGTGATGACCTGGCGGTCGTCCTCGAGCTCAAAGCCCTCGGCCTCGGGATCCACGGCGGGCTGGGACGCAGCCTGGCCGTGATCGTTGAGGAAGCCCGGCAGCTTGCCGTTGCGGGCAGCGTCCATAAAGTCAGAAGCCAGCGACTCCTCAAGGATCTCGGAGCAGGCGGCGACGCACTCGTCACAGATAAAGATGTTGGTCGGGCCCTTTACGAGACGACGAACCTGGCCCTGCTCTTTTCCGCAGAAGGAGCAGCGAATGGGGTTGCCGTTCTCGTCAAAGTTGTCCTGCATGTTACCTGCCATCCTAGGCGTCCTTCGCGGCGAGGTCGCGCGAGGTGACGATACGGTCGATCAGGCCGTAGTCGAGGGCCTCGGCAGCGGTCAGGTAGTTGTCGCGCTCGGTGTCGGCCTGGACCTTCTCGATGGGCTGACCCGAGGCGTCGGACAGGATCTGGTTGAGCTCGCGACGCGTCTTCTTGATCTCCTCGGCCACGATCTCGATCTCGGTCTGCTGACCCTGGGCACCGCCGCTGGGCTGGTGAATCATGACCTTAGAGTGCGGCAGGCAAAAGCGCTTGCCCTTGGCGCCGGCCGAAAGCAGCACGGCGGCCATAGACGCGGCCATACCGACGCAAATGGTGGAAACCTGCGGCTTAATGAAGTTCATGGTGTCCAGAATCGCCAGACCGGAGTAGACCTCGCCGCCGGGCGAATTGATGTAAAGCGAGATATCCTTCTCGGCATCCTGGCTCTCAAGATGCAGCAGCTGGGCAACGACCAGGTTGGCGCTGACGGAGTTGATCTCCTCGCCCAAGAAGATGATGCGGTCGTTGAGCAGGCGCGAATAGATATCGTAGCTGCGCTCGCCGCGCGGCGTCTGCTCGATAACGTATGGCACGAGGGCGGAATCGAACTTAGCGATCATACGCATCTCCATTTCTCTTACGGACCAATAGTGGTTCTAGACAAACGTACGGTGCCCGCATGCTATGCATTGGCTGGCACCGTACGAAGCAACCGGATAACCGGTGTATAACTTTACCCCATCACGGGCGCACGCAAGCGCTCGCGGGCAAGGTGGCGAGAATTACTCGGCGTCCTTGGCGGTCTCGTCGACCTCGGTCACCTTGGCGTTCTCGACCAGGTGGTCGACGGCCTTGGAGCGACGGATGGACTCGCGGACGGCGGGCATGCGGCCATCGGCGATGAACTCGGCCTTGGAAGCCTCGACGTCCTTGACGCCGGCCTTCTCGAACTCGGCGTTGATGTCGTCCTCGGTGACCTCGATCTTGAGCTCGCGGGCAAGGGCGTCGAGAGCCAGGGACTCACGGGCAACGTCGTTAGCCTGCTTGTGCAGGTCGCCGATGAACTGCTCCATGGTCAGACCGGAAGCGGGCAGCCAGGTGTCCAGCGTCATGCCGCGGGCAGCGAGGTTGGACAGGAAGTTCTGGCCAAGCTCCTCAAAAACGGACTGCTCGTAGTCGGCATCCATCTCGTCGAGCTGCAGGCGCTCGGCGAGAGCGGAGACGCAACGGTTCTCCTTCTCGGCCGGGAGGCGGGAAGCCTTGTCCTGCTCGATCTCGATCTTGATGGCGTCGCGCATGGCCTCGATGCTGTCGAAGCCAAAGTCGGACTTGACGAGCTCGTCGGTGAGCTCGGGGGTGTTGCGGACCTTGATGCCCTTGACGGTGACCTCGACGGTGTGGGTCTCGGCTTCCTCGCCCTCCTCGACCTCGTCGGTCCAGGTGACGGACTTGACGTCGTCAACGTTAGCGCCGATCAGGGCCTCGTTGAACTCCTTGGGGTTGCTGTCGCTACCGGCGATGAGCATGCGGCCCTCGGCGGCAAAGTTGTCGGCGTTCTCGACGGCCTTGAGGTCGACGGTAACGTAGTCCTCGGCCTCGACGGCGCGACCCTCGACGTCCTCGAAGGTGGCACGGTAGTTGAGGAGCATCTCGACCTGGTTGTTGATCTCGGACTCGGTGACCTCCGCGGGAGGCATCTCGATCTCAACGGCGTCGAAGGAGGAGAGCTCAGCGGCAGGACGCAGGGAGAACTCGACGGTGTAGGTGTAGTCCTCGTGATCCTTGGCGAGGTCGAGCTCCTTGTAGTCACCGTTCTTGGTGGGGACGATGTCCAGCTCGTTGAGGACGACGGGCTCGTTGGCGGCGATCAGGTCGTTGGTAGCCTGAGCGAGGGTAGCCTCGGCGCCCAGGGCGGAATCGATGACCGGACGGGGAGCCTTGCCGGCGCGGAAGCCCGGGAAGCGGTACTTCTTGGCGGTGTCCTTGTAGGCCTTCTTGATCGCGGCGTCGACGTCGGCGGCCGGGATGGTGACCGTAGCGGTGAGCTTGGCGTCCTTGACGTCAGAAGCGGTGATGTTCAACACGTTCCTCCTCATACTGCCCAGCTTATCTGAGGTGCTGGTACCTTTATGCAACAAAGAGTCGCGACGGCCGAAGCCGACGCAGATGCGTTGGTGCGGGCGAAAGGACTCGAACCTTCACGGGAATCCCACCAGAACCTAAATCTGGCGCGTCTACCAATTCCGCCACGCCCGCATGAGCGCACAGACTAGGAATGATAGCAGATACGAACGGCAAGCGCACGCACACCTTTTACAGGCTCACGACCTCACCACGAGTGCAAAAGGCGGGACGAGTTGCCCCGCCCCGCCAATTACGACTTGTTCGCTGACCCGCTACTCCCCCAGCAGAGCCTTCTCGGGCGTGATGGGCAGCGAGCGGACCTGGTGGCCGGTGGCGTGTGCGACGGCCGAGGCCACGGCGGCGAGCGGCGTGTTGATGACGACCTCGCCGATCGACTTGGCACCAAACGGGCCCGTCGGCTCGTAGCTCGGCTCAAAGGCCACGCGAATGCTGCCGATATCCAGGCGCGTGGGCAGCTTGTAGCTCATAAAGTTGCCGGTGCGCAGGCGGCCGCGATCGTCATGCTCGACAATCTCATAGAGCGCATGGCCGATACCCTGGGCAATGCCGCCCTCGGCCTGGACGCGCGCGAGTGCCTCGTTGATCACGGTACCGCAGTCGACGGCAGCCGCGTAGTCCACAACAGTCACCTTGCCGGTGGCCTTGTCGACCTCGACCTCGGCAATGCCGGCCATAAACGGCGGAGGCGAAACGGGCAGGCAGGCAGAGGCATGCGAGGTCAGCGCGTCGCCGCCCTCGATGTTCTTAACGCACAGGTTGGCAAAGTCGCGCAGCGTGAGGTAACGGCCGCGCTCGCGGGCGGCGCGCTCGTCGGACAGGCGCACGTACTGGCCGTCGAAGACCACGTCGGCGGCGTCAACGTCCCACATCTGGGCGGCCTTGGCGCAGATCTTCTCGCGCAGCTCGGTCGCGGCGTTCTTGGCAGCAAGGCCCGTCACGTACGTGCCCGAGCTCGCATACGAGCCGGCGTCGAACGGCGACACGTCGGTGTCCACGCCGCGCACCACGATCAGCGAGCTCTCCACGCCCAGCTCCTCGGCGGCAATCTGCGCCAGAATCGTGTCGACGCCCATGCCGTTATCGGTGGCGCCGGTGCCGATGGTAATGAAGCCGTCCTCTTCCAGGCGCATGTCGATGCCGGCGATGTCCACGTTGGAGATGCCCGAGCCCTGCATGGTGAGCGCGCAGCCCAGGGCGCGCACGCGGTCGCCCAGGTCCACGGCCAGCGGCTTGTCGCGCCAGCCGATCATGTCCATCGCACGCAGCAGGCAGCGGTCGAGCGCGCAGGCGTTGAGCTTCTCGTTGTAGTACTGCGGCATGATCTCGCCCTCGCGCACCATGTTCTTAAGGCGCAGGTCGGCGGGGTCCATGTGCAGCATGTCGGCGAGCTCGTTGACGGCGCTCTCCACGGCAAACTGGCCCTGGGTGGCACCGTAGCCGCGATACGCGCCGCCGCGGTTGGTATTGGTGTAGACGGCGTCCCAGCTAAAACGGCTCGCCTTCACATGGTTGTAGATGGGCAGGCTCTTATGGCCCGAAAGGCCGATCGTCGTGGTGGCGTGCTCGCCGTACGCGCCGGCGTTGGACAACGTGTGCAGGTCGATGGCCGTGATGGTGCCGTCGTTCATGGCACCCAGCTTGACGGTCATCTGCATCTGGTGACGCGAGTTGCCCGCAGTGATGGTCTCCTCGCGGGTGTAGCAGCAGTAGCTCGGACGGCCGGTCTGCTGGGTGACGAACGCCACGAAGATCTCGCAGCAGCCCGTCTGCTTGGAGCCAAAGCCGCCGCCGATGCGGGGCTTAATAACCTGCACCTGCGACTGCGGAATGTCGAGCGACTGCGCAACCATGCGGCGCACGTGGAAGGGCACCTGCGTAGAGGTGGTCACCGAGATGCGGCCGAATGCGTCGGTCGTCGCGAAGGCACGGAAGGTCTCCATGGGCGCGGTCTGCGTGGCCTGGCTAGTGTAAGTGCGCTCAAAGACAATGTCGCTCTGGGCGAACGCCTCGTCCAGATCGCCATAATCGCTGGTACCGCTGCAGACTAGATTGCGCGGAACGTCGCCGCCCTGCGGGAACATAAAGGTCACGTCGCCCTCGGGGTGGACCACGATGTCGTTATCGAGCGCCTGGGTAAAGTCGAGCAGGGGCTCGAGCACCTCGTAGTCGACCTTGATGAGCTTGAGCGCCTTGTCGGCGGCCTCCTCGGTCTCGGCGGCGACGATCGCCACTTCTTCGTTTTGGTAGCGCACCAGGTTCTCGAGGATCAGGCGGTCGTAGGGACTCGGCTGCGGATAGCTCTGGCCGGCAATGGTAAAGCGACGCTTGGGCACGTCCTCGTAAGTGTAGACGCCCACGACGCCGGGTACCTTCAGAGCGCGCGACGTATCGATGGAGCGAATCTTGGCGCGGGCATACGGGCTGCGCTTGAGTTTGACGATGAGCGCGCCGGCGGGCACCATATCGCCCGTGTAGACGGGACGGCCCTCGAGCAGGGCCTTCGAATCCTTCTTGGGCTGCTTATGGGTAATCTGCTTGTAGGAGACGCCGTCAGAGCTGGTGTCGTTGACCGGCAGCTCGGGCATCTCAAAGCCAACCTGCACGCCAGACTCGTTGAGGAAGCGGACGATGGCGCGCAGCTGGCTCTCATAGCCGCTGCAACGGCAGAGGTTACCGGCGAGCTGGCGCGAGAGCTCCTCGCGCGTGGCGACGAGGCTTTGATCCTCCTTGGCGGCGCGGGCAAGCGCCAGCACGTTCATGATAAGGCCGGGGGCGCAAAAACCGCACTGCTCGGCGCCTTCGGCAGCCATAGCACGGGCCAGTGCCTCGGATTCGGCCTTAAGGCCCTCGAGCGTGGTGATGGTGTGGCCCTCGACGCGCGCCGCGGGAACCGAGCAGCTCAGCACCGGGTCGCCGTCGAGCCACACCGTGCACAGACCGCAATTGGTGGTCTCGCAGGCGCAGCGCACCGACGCGCAACCCTGCTCACGCAAAAGCGAAAAGAGCATGGTGTCGGGGGCAATCTGAACCTTGACCTTGCGGCCGTTGAGCGTAAAGGAAAGATCGATGAGTTTGGCAGCCATTAGCGCACCTCGCTAGAATCGACGCCGGGCACGCGGCGGCAGGAATACTCGTCCGTGGCAAACTTAGGGATCTGCACGGTGTCGAGCTCGCGGGCAAGCGCGGCCGAAAGCTCGATGCCGGCGGCGCGGCGCACGGCCTGGACGGCGAGCGGCGCCGAGATGCGGCGGCGGTACTCGGCCGAGCCCCACAGGTTAGTGCCGTAGCTCAGCGCGCGCACGGATGCGGCCAGGGCGCGAAGCTCGTCCTCGGAAGGCTGCTCGGCGGTAAGGCCACATGCCTCGCCCTGCAGCAGGGTCGCGCGCAGCGGACGGGCGCCCACGGTGACATGCCAACTGTTGTCCCACCAGGCAGCGGTAACGTTTAAGGAGGGAAAGTCGGTCGCGGCCTTGCGCACGGCCTCGTAGCTTGCGCGGTAATCGTGCTTAACGACCACCACGTGCTCGATCACGTCGCGCACGTAGCCCATGTCCACGAACTCGGCGAGCGGCACGCGGCCGGCCCCCGTCAGCTCAACGTACGAATCGAGCGCCAAAAAGGCCGAGAGCACGTCCGAGAAACCAAAGCGACCGTAGATGCTGCCGCCCACCGTGGCGGTGTTGCGCAGCTGCACGCCCACGATATCGTGGACGGCGAACTCAAAGACATGGTTGACAAGCGCGTTGAGCTCGGCATGACGCTCGAGCTGGCGCAGGGTGCACATGGCACCGATGCGGAACTCGGTCTCGGTCTCCTCGATCTTGTCGAGTCCGCAGGCCGAAAGGTCAATCGCCGTCGCCACACGACGCGAACCCAGGCGCATCCAGATGCCGCCGCCCACGATCTTGTTGTTGCGGTTCTTCTGCAAGAGCTCATAGGCTTCGGCCGCGTTTCCAACACGGACGTAGGTACCGAACTTGAGCACGTTCTCCCCCATCTCTCCACTTGTCCAGTACCTTTAAGTGTACCAAACGAGAGGGCACAGCTCATGTCGGGACAAAATGAACCGTTTTCCTCCGTCGCATGCGGATCAAAAAAGGCTCCCAGCCAAGATGACTGGGAGCCTTCTGCGATGCTATATCGAGCGAAGATTTAGCAGACGCCCTGGGCGAGCATGGCATCGGCGACCTTCAGGAAGCCGGCGATGTTGGCGCCCATGACGAAGTTGCCCTCCTCGCCGTACTCCTTGGCGGTGTCGACCACGTTGTGGAACATGCCGCGCATGAGCTGCTCGAGCTTGCCGTCGACCTCCTCGAAGGTCCAGGACAGGTGCTCGGCGTTCTGGCTCATCTCCAGGCCGGACACGAGCACGCCGCCGGCGTTGGCAGCCTTACCGGGCATAAAGGCGACGCCGTTCTCCTGGAAGTAGGTCGTGGCCTCGATGGTCGTGGGCATGTTCGCGCCCTCGCCGACCACCTTGCAGCCGTTGGCGACGAGCGCCTGGGCGTCCTCGAGCAGCAGCGTGTTCTCGCGAGCGCAGGGCAGCGCGATGTCGCAGGGCAGCTGCCACACGCCGCGGCCGTCGCCCTCGTGCCACACGGCGTTGGGCTTCTCGTCGACGTACATGGCGAGCGTGACGCCCTTGTCGTGGCCGGAGCGCTTCTTGTTGTAGACATGCTCGAGCACGGTGTAGTCGATGCCGTCGGGATCCTCGACCCAGCCGTGGGTGTCGGAGCAGGCCAGTACCTTGCCGCCGAGCTGGGAGACCTTCTGGACAGCGTAGATGGCGACGTTGCCGGAACCGTGAACCACAACGTTCTTGCCCTCGAAGGAGTCGCCACGGCTCTTGAGGTACTCGTCCACAAAGTAGACCAGGCCGTAGCCGGTGGCCTCGGTACGGGCGAGCGAGCCTCCAAAGGAGAGGCCCTTGCCGGTGAGGACGCCGGTCCACTCGTTGGTCAGGCGCTTGTACTGACCGAACATGTAGGCAACCTCACGGCCGCCAACGCCCAGGTCGCCAGCGGGAACATCGGTGTTGGGGCCGATGTGGCGATAGAGCTCGGTCATGAAGGACTGGCAGAAGTGCATGATCTCGTTGTTGGACTTGCCCTTGGGGTCAAAGTCGGAACCGCCCTTGCCGCCGCCCATGGGAAGGGTGGTCAGGCTGTTCTTGAGGATCTGCTCCAGGCCCAGGAACTTGAGCATGCCCAGGGTGACCGTCGGGTTAAAACGCAGGCCGCCCTTGTAGGGTCCAATGGCAGAGTTGAACTCGACGCGGTAGCCGCGGTTGACCTGGACCTTGCCCTGGTCGTCGACCCAGGGGACACGGAACATAACGATGCGCTCGGGCTCGACGAGGCGCTCCAGCAGGGCGGCCTCCTCGTACTCCGGATGGGCGTCGAGCGCCGGCTGGATGGTGCCGAGGATCTCGGTCGCGGCCTGGATGAACTCAGGCTGCTCGGGATAGCGGGCCTTGAGCTCGTCGAGAACTTTCTGCGTGTAGCTCATGCTTCCTCCAATTGATGGGAAACGAAAAGTGTCGGTCGCGGCACCCTATGCACCGCGAACTTTATCGTGTATGAATAATATCGCACTGTTGCAACAAAGTTTCGCATAAGCCGACGGGCGGATGTTTCGTTTTGATTACGATGCAGGTAGAAGCGTTTTTGAGTGCCTGACGTGCAAAACCCGTGTTTCAAACCTGTTTCGTCTACGTGTTCCAAACCACCACATTGGGGACAGGCACCTTTGTGGTGGTGTTGGTGATTAGAGGACGAGCTGGTGGTAGTCGGCGGGGGTTATGCGGCCTTCGGTGGCAGCACGGAAGGCGGCGAGCGCATCGCCGGAGAACGGCATGACCCAGCAAAGCCCACAGCCGGCGGTAATGGAGCCAGGCAATGGCATGATGCGCCCGGGCACACCGGCAGCAAGACACAGCTGTTCGCATTCCATCACATCGAAGGTGCTGTCGAACGACACGATGATCTTGCGTTCGTGGTCGAGGGCATCACCGGACGGGTCATCGCGGTGTGCCTCGCGATACGCCGCGGCGGCCGCTTCCTCTTCCGCAGTATGTCCATAGCCACCGCAGCCGCAAGTACAAGGCTCGGACCCATCGCAAGTGCAAGGTTCCCCGGTATCGGGACAGATATCGTGAGGCATGGCATCTCCCATCGTCTAGGCGAGCAGCTCGGCTGCCGCAAACTCCTCGGGTGTATTGACGTTTTCGAAGCAGAGCGTGGAGCCGGCAATCTCGACAATCTGGGGCTCATCCAGATAGCCGGCATGGACCCGGTCAATCAAACGGCGGATGCGTTGGCGGTCCTGGTCGAGCAACTCACGGGCAACCGGCGCGCAAGCCTGGCGGCGCCACACGGCGCACAGCGGCTCAATCCCCCGCTCCTCGCGCGGCACGCACACGTCGAGCACCTCGGCCTCAACGCGATCAGCAAGCACGCCGATGAGTTCCGGCGAGACAAATGGCATATCACAGGCGACGATCGCCACGAGCGGCAATCGGGCCGCGGCCAACGAGCTCGCGATGCCGCGCATGGCACCGGCGGGGCCTTCGACGTCCATGACTACGCGGGGGCGCAGGCCATCAAACATAAGCTCCTCGAGGTAGGCCAGCTCACTGGGTCGCGACGTGGTCACGACCAACTCGTCGGCAACCTGAGCCAGGCGCCCCAGCACGCGTTCGATGAGCGGCTCGCCGCAAAACGCCATGCGCGCCTTATCGCAGCCCATGCGCGAGGACAGCCCGCCCGCCTGGACGACGCAAGAAAGATCGGCTCGTCTTACGGTAGTCATACGGCAAAACACCCCCATCGGCATGCTCGAAACCCGGTGCACGAAGCTAAATACCGCCGCCGAAATAGCGGCGCTACGAAAAGCTCGTGCAAAAACAAAACAGCGCCTTTGCGGCACGCAGCAAGACCGCGAGCACAAAAGCGCTGGTAACGTATGGCGGGAACGTATGTGAATCGAACACATCCAAGACGTTTTGCACGCCTCGCAACGGTTTTGAGGACCGCGGAGCCCACCGGAGCCCATCCGTTCCCAAGTGCGCCGGTATTTTACCAAACTGAAACGGCCCCATCCCAAAAAGACCAGCAAGAAGTTGCGGTGGAATAGTTCCTGTATTTGCCGCTAAACCCCAAAAACAGGAACTATTTCACCGCAACTGATGAAGTGGGGTGGCCTTAGCGCAGGGAGCGCAGGCCGCCGGCTTCTTTGTCGAGCACCGTAAAACGCACGGCATCCAGGTGCTCCAAGATGCTGATGGCGCGTTTACGCGACACGCCAAGGGCCTCGCGCAGCACGCTCGTGGTGGCAGCGCCACCGGCTGCCTCAATGGCAACGGCAACAAGCTCGCGCGCATGGGCTTCCGAGATGGCAGACAGGGCAACGTCGCGCTCGATCTTCACGATGGAACGGTTAAGCGAAAGCTCGCGCAGGGCACGCGTCATGGTGTCGCGATCGAGCTGCAGTTGCTCGCCCACCTCGGGCAACGTCGGTGCATCGAGGCCGGCTTCGTCCAGCAAGGCAACGATACGTTCGCAGGCCTCACGCACCACACGCGCCGCGGCGGCAGCGGAGTGCGGGTCGAACACTTCGGCGCCCTCAGAGGCACACACGCCGCGCGAGCAGCCCTCGGCAATCAGAGCCGCGGAAACGCATTCATCAGCGGAAGGCCACGCAGCATGGGCAACGGCGCCGGGCGTAAAGCCCGTCTCCTTGGGAGCCGCGGTATGCATGGCCGACAAGGTCGCTGCTAGTGCATCCATAGCGGCGTCGAGCACCACGGCGTCCGCCAAGAGGTCCGAATCACCCGCGGCAAGCTTGCGAACGGAGCCCTGCGCCACCAACCCGCGAAGTGCGGCATCAACCTCGCCAGCACCAAGATCCAAAGCCTCGGCAACATCAACGGCCGAAACCGGAAGCGCCTGCAGCGCCAGCCAAGCGCCCACACCGCCCGCGATATCGCCGGACTCGAGCGCCGCATACAGCGCACGCTCCCCTTCAGCAAGCTCGCGCGAGCGACGGCAGCGCGAAAGCAGCACACGCCCGCCGCCAATAAGCATCACGGGCGAATAGGACAGCGCCACGGCATGGTCCCCGGCACGTAGCGGCAGCGAGTTTTCCAAGCGCACCTGAACAATACGGGTCTCGCCCACCGCCATGGGGGCCTCGCCCTCCATGAACATGATGCGACCGACAACCTCGGCCGTACCCGCCATCACATGCACACGCGCACCCGACTCGAGTACACGCGGCTTGGCACCCTCACGACCCAAATACGTAAACGCCATCATAAAGCGCATCGTCTGGCCAAAGCGACCCTGCACGCCGAGCATCTCTCCGCGATCGAGCGCGGCGACGGCATCGCCCACCAAGTTGAGCGCCACACGCTGACCGGGCAATGCCCGCGGCGTATCGCCATGCACCTGAATCCCGCGCACGCGACAGACCGTACGCGACGGCAGCGCGACGAGCTCATCGCCCACCGCAACCGGCGCATCGTGCAACGTTCCCGTCACCACGGTACCGGCGCCCTTGATCGTAAAGCAGCGGTCGATGGGCAGACGCGGTGCGGCATCGGTGAGCTCGGCACGGGCACGGCAAGCACCCCAGCAAGCGGCAACCTGCTCGTCGAGCGCAGCCAGCAGGTCATCAATCCCCGCACCGGTCTTGGACGACACGGGCACGATCGGCACGCCCGCAAACACGGTGTCCAACAAAAAATCATCGACATCGAGCTCGGCAAGCTCAGTCATCTCGGCGTCGGCCAGGTCGCACATCGTCAGCGCGACCACCATGTGTGTGACGCCCAGCAGCTCCAGCACATGCACGTGCTCGCGGGTCTGCGGCATCACGCCCTCGACGGCCGAAACCACCAGCACGGCCACGTCGATACCCGTGGCGCCCTGCACCATGGCACGCAAGTAATGCGCATGGCCCGGCACGTCGACCAGGCCAACGATCTTGCCACTCGGCAGCGCCAGCTCACCAAAGCCAAGCTCAACGGTCATGCCGCGACGACGTTCAACTTCCAGGCGGTCGGGGTTTTTACCCGTCAGTGCCTCGATGAGCGCCGACTTACCGTGATCAACATGTCCCGCCGTACCTACGATAACGGGACACTCCACCAGTGCTTGAACCTCACTCATCGAGCAATCGCCTTCTCAACGCACGCGACGAGCGTCGATGCCGCCGTCTCGATATCGCGGTCGCCCACGAGCGTGCGCACATCAAACAGAATGCGGTCGTGCGAGGCGCGCGTGACGACCGGCGTATCGAAGTCTTGAACGAGCGAGCGTTTGAGCGCGTCGACGGACAGGCGCTCGTCAACAAGACGCACGGCAACGCACATCGTGGGCAACTCCACGGTAGGCAGCGAGCCGCCACCGGGGGTCGACGATTCCTCGACGATTTCCACCTGCACGGCACACAGGCAACCGGCCTTATCGAGCCCGGCGACCATACGATCGTGCAGCTTGCGGGCACGACGCTTCAGATGAGCCTGCGGCAGCGTAAGCATGCTGAGCACCGGAATATCGCGATGGGCAACATCGGCGCCGTCCATGTAGATACGCAGCGTGGCCTCGAGCGCCGTGAGCGCCAACTTGCCTGGACGCAGAGCGCGCATGAGCGGATGTGCGCCGCAGGCCTGGACCAGATCGCGACGGCCCATGATGATACCCGCCTGTGCCGCGCCCAGCAATTTATCGCCCGAGCACGACACCAGATCGAGCCCCGCCGAAACCGAAGCCGGCGTGGTTTCCTCGCCGCCGCGCACCAAGATGTCATCGGGCAGCAGCGCGCCCGAACCCTGGTCTTCATAGAACAGCAGGCCGTGCTTATGGGCCAGTGCGGCGAGCTCCCTTGAGCTCACTTCCTCGTGAAAGCCCTCGATGCGATAGTTGGAAGGATGGACCTTGAGGATCATGGCCGTATCGGGCGTGATGGCGCGCTCGTAGTCCGACAGGTGCGTGCGGTTGGTGGCGCCGACCTCGACGAGTTTGGCGCCCGAAGCCGCCATGACGTCGGGAATACGGAAGCTGCCACCGATCTCGACGAGCTCGCCACGGCTCACGATGACCTCTTTGCCCGCGGCATGGGTGGCAAGCACCAGCAGCACCGCGGCGGCATTGTTGTTGACGACCAGCGCGTCCTCGGCACCGGTGAGCGAGCGGACCAGTTGCGCGGCGTGCTCCTTGCGCGATCCGCGCGAACAGGTGTCGACGCTGTACTCGAGCGTGCTATACCCGCGCGCAACCTCGGCCACTGCCCTTGCCGCCGACTCCGCGAGCGGGGCACGGCCCAGATTGGTATGGATGACCACACCCGTGGCGTTGACGGCGGGGCGCAGGCTCGGCAGCGCGGAGCGATGCGCACGCCACTCGATGGCCGAGGCCAGGTCGCGCTTAGAGCGCGGGGCGGCACCGGCGCGAATGGCGGCGCGCTCCTCGTCGAGCTCGGCCGTCACGGCAGCATGGACCACCGCGTCGCAGGTCTCCCCCGCCGCCTTCACCACCGGCCACTCGGCAAGCAGCTCGTTGACGGAAGGAATGGCGCGCAGGCGGGCGCGCACCTCATCGGACATGTTCTGGCTATCGCTCATGTGCGGCCTTTCAAAACCAAAGGTGAATCAATCGTTCGAACGTCAAACCATCAGCCAATTCGATCGGCTGAGTCATTCAATCGCTATTATCCTCGCGCGCCGCGATCTTTTCCACGCGAACGGCGTTTTCCTGGGTGAGCGCGGCGCCCGTCAACGGGTCCCAACGCAACGGTGTATGGTCGAGTGGGCCGACGCCCAAGGCCTGAGCGCCGCCGGCATCGGAGCCAAACGAACGCCCACCGGGGGCGGCCGACGTAAAGATGCACGCCGGATGCAGATACGGCGTCGTCTCCACGCGCACGCGGTCGCGGCCCATATCGCTCACGAGTTCGACGATCTCGCCGTCGGCGATGCCCATGTGCGCAGCAGCATCGGCATTCATCTGCACGGCATCCAGGTCCGATCCAGCCTCGGCGGCACCTTGGGCCGCAAGCCTGCGCGAGGTGTGCGACTCAAAGGGACGGTTGCCGCTAATGAGGCGAAACATCCCCGGGCTGGGCTCCACCATGGGCGCAATCCAGTTGGGCACACGACCCAGGCCGGCTCGTTCCCATACGTCGCTTGCCAGCGCAATTTTGCCGCCATCCAAGGGAATCACCGGCTCGCCCGTACGCGGCGGCAACGCAGCACCCGTGTCGGCCCAGCCGCGCTCCTTGAGCTCGTCCAGATCGATCCCAAAAGGCGCCACCTGGGCAGCCGCCAGGTCGTCAGACGTAAACTGGAAGTACTCGCCAGCCCCACACGCCTGCGCCAGACCGGCAAAAATCTCCCGACCGGGACGTGTGTCGTCATGCTGCACAGGCAGCACGGCGTTGCGGTAGAACACCCGCGAATCGTTGGCACCCACGACTGTGCCCACACCGCGGTCGGCCTCCAGATACGTCACATCGGGCAGCACGAAGTCAGAAGCGCGCGCTGTCTCGGACCAGCGGATATCAATCGTCACGAGCAAGTCGAGCTGCTGCAAAATACCCAACCACGCTCCGGCGTTGCCATAGCCTGCCCCGGGATTGCTAGCATAGACGATGAGCCCACGCAAATCGCCGGCCAGTATCGACTGACCGATGGTCGTGCACAGGCCGCGCACCGGATCGACCAGTGGATAGCGCTCGGACCCCAGCTTGGGCCCGCGAGGCACCGGCGGCGTCGCAAAGCGCGCGGGATCGAGGTCGCCCAACACAAGCGGCGTGGGCGGATTGAGCGCGCCGCCTACATGCCCGATGCAGCCCAGCAGCACATCGACCAAGCAGATAGCGCGCGCGGTCTGGGTGCTATTGGCATACGCGATACCGATGCCACCATGAAAGCCCGCATCCACCACAGCGGCAGGCGCGGCGGCAGCGAGATCGCGCGCCGTGGCGACAATCTCTGCGGCTGGCACGTCGCACATCGACTCGGCCCACTCGGGCGTCCAAGCAAGGGCCGCCTGCGCCAGCTCGTCAAAGCCTGTGGTATAGCGGGCAACAAACTCGTGATCGTACAGGTCCTCGGCAATCAACACATGTGCGATACCCAGCAGCAAGGCCAGGTCGCAGCCCGGGCGCACGCGCAGCCAGCGGTCGGCAAGCGCGGCCGAGCCGCTGCGCCGGGGGTCGACCACGAAAATCTTCGCCCCACGGCGACGGGCATCGTTGAGCGCATCAACAGCCCCCATCGTCGACGAATCGACGATGGAACGCCCCAGATACATGATGCAATCGGTATGCGACAGGTCGGAGGCGGGGCTGTAACCCAGGCTGTGCTCCCAGCCGGTGAGACGGCTTACCTCGCAGGCACCGTCGGCACCATACACGTTGGGCGAGCCCAACGCATGCATAAGGCGATATGCCCAGTAGCGGTCGAACGAGGGCACGCCGAGCGTCATGCCCAGCGCACGGGGGCCACGTTCGTCAACAATCCCCAAAAGACGCTCGGCAATCTGGGCAAACGCTTCGTCCCACGAAATCGCATCGAACCCCGAGCCATCAGCTCGTCGGCGCATGGGGTGCACAATGCGATCGCGCTCGTCATACGGCATTGCCAGGCGATGCCGTCCGCGGGCGCACAGGGCACGCGCAGCGCACGGGTGCCCCGGCACCGGCAACTCGGCCACCACGCAGCCGTCCTCAACGCGTGCCGCAAAGGCGCAATCGGCATAGCATCCCCCGCATGTGGTCACCACGGCGCGACCGTCACGCTCCACAGCAGATGCCATCTCGATTACCCCTTTTACCAGCCAAACACAACAGGTCAACAGCCCAGCAACGAGCCCAGACCAAAAAAGCCTCCCGCACGGCAACGCCCCGCGGGAGGCCCGACGTCAAACAGACGATACCTTACGCCTCGGACTTCTTGGCGTAGATAAACCAGTAGCCGAGCGCGACCAGAACCGCGCCGCCCACGATGTTGCCCAGCGTGGCGGCGGACAGGTTAAACGCAATGCCCGCAGCGTTGAGCGCATCGGCGCCGGCGACGTCAGCACCATAGCCGCACGCGTGCATCACGGCACCCATGGGCAAAAAGTACATGTTGGCAACGCAGTGCTCAAAACCGCAGGCCACAAAGGCAGCGATCGGCAGCAAAATACCCACGACCTTATCGACCACGGTCTTGCCGGCGGTACCGATCCACACGGCCAGGCACACAAAGATGTTGCACAGGATGCCGCGGAAGAAGATCGTCACCCAGTCGATCGTCACCTTGCCGGCGGCGACGCTCACCATGGAATTGGCGACCGCCTCGCCGTTGAGCTTGTAAATGCCGGCCATGTACACCAAAAAGACGATGAACAGGGCACCGACAAAGTTACCGACCCATACGACGACCCAAGCCTTGAACATCTGGACCAGGGTGATCTTTTTGCTCTTGAGCGCGCAGACCATAAGCGAGTTACCGGTAAACAGCTCGGCGCCGCACACCAGCACGAGCACCAGGCCCAGGCAAAAGCACAGGCCACCCACGACACGCTGAGCGCCCCAGCCCAGCGTGCTATCGCTCAAGAACACGGTAAAGAACAGGCCGCCGAAGGCAATGAACGCGCCGGCGAACATTGCCAACAGAAAGGCCTTTGCGACCGGCAGGTTGGCCTTGGTCACGCCGGCGACCTCGGTCTTGGCCTCGATCGCGGCGGGTGCCAGGCAATCGGGAGCGGGGTACTCCACCTTGGAATCTGCCATGTCAATCACTTCTTTCCTAATCAGCAGGGACAAGCGCTCCTATTGCTCTTGCCCCAAGCGGACAAAGTGGGAAAAGTCGTTGGCGGCCACGGCGTCGTACACGGCGTCGACGGCGTCAAAGACTTCCGGGGACATGGGGTTGTAGAACTCCGTGTCGCCCGGCTGAATCCCAACGAAGACGATATCATCACACGATTGCTCAATCTCTTCGATCAGAATCGACAAAGGAAGCGAATGCGTGGTGAACATCGACTTGCGGGCCACATCACGTTTGTCGAGCAAGCGGATGGCGCCGACGGGCAGCGCCATGTCGGCAGCATCGACCAAGACCAGACGCGGCGGACGCTCGCGCTTGACCTCGATGATATCGTCCTCGGGCGTTTGGCCACCGTCGATGGTGTACCAACCGGCGATGGGTGCATCTTCCATCTTTTTGGAGAGCACGGGGCCGGCGGCATCGTCGGCACGCAGCACGCTTCCCGCAGTGAGCACGATACCCGCAAACGGGGCGCCGTTCACACGTCCATCCACAACGCGACCCATTACTGCAACCTTCCCGTCAGATACACGCCCGACACATCGCGCACGCGCTCAACCAGATCGCGGAACTTCATCAAAAACGCGACCTGCTGGGCATGCAGGCCAAAGTCGTCGTCGAACACCGAGATGCCGGCCTTGGCCGACCCGCGAAAACCGCGCTCGTCGAGCAGCGCATCGCAGGCCTCGAGCAGCGACGGTACGGCCGCCTTGTCGAGCTGGCACTCACCAAAGGAGCGGATGGCCTCGAACTTGGTTTTGGCCTCACCCTCCGGCAGCGCGTCGACGAGCGAATAGAAGACGTTCACCGGCACCGACAGGCGCGGCTCAAAGCAGTCGAGCACGCCGGTGTGGTGGCCCACGGCGAGCGTGTAGTACAGCACGTCGCAGGCCTCCTGGGGAACGTCTTCCTCGGTCTCCACAAACTTACGCGTGAGCTCGTAAAAGACCACCTGGTCGGGCGCATGGCCCAGGGAGGGGTCGACGACGCCCGCGGCGGCCTCGTCGCTTGCGCGAGAGGCATCGCCAAAGGAGCCGCCGAGCATGCCGGGGCCCGCAAAGTAACCAGAGCGGTCCGTGAGTTCCATCTAGCGACCTCCGGCCAGCACCAGATCCTGCAGCGCCGAGTACACCTCAACGCGGCGCGGATCGTCCTGCTTGTCGATGAGCAGCGCCATGGCACCGCGGATATCGCCCTTGGGCGCACCCTCGAGCGTATCCATAAACTCGTTGGCCAGGTCGCGGCCATAACGGTAGCCGCTCATGGCGCGAGCTTCGCGCTCGATGGCAACACGCAGCTTGTACGGCACGCCGGGGTGCAGGATATCGGCCTGCTCGCCAGCGGCCTCCACCGTGGTCTCGGCATGGAGCTTTTGGTCCAGCAGACCAAGCGCCATGGCAAAGCCGTAGATGGTCTGCGCGGGGCTGGGCGGGCAGCCGGGGATGTAGACATCGACCGGCAGGATCTTATCCGTGCCGCCCCAGACGCAGTAGTTGTCGTAGAAGATGCCGCCGGTGCAGCCGCACGCGCCATAGGTCACCACGATCTTGGGATCGGGCGCGGCCTCAAAGGCGCGCAGGGCCGGCATGCGCATGGCGCGCGTCACGGCGCCGGTGTAGAGCAGCACGTCGGCATGACGGGGCGAGGGCACGACCTTGATGCCAAAGCGCTCGACGTCAAAGACGGGCGTGATGGAACCAAAGATCTCGATCTCGCAGCCGTTGCAGCCGCCGCAGTCGACACGGTAGACGTACACCGAGCGCTTGATCTTCTTAAGAAGGGTCGCCTTGGCCTTCTCGATGCTCTCGTCGAGCTCGATCTTGGTCGGGCGGTACTGAAGCCGCTCGGGTAAAAGCGTGGGTTCGGCCATGGTTACTCCTCCTTCGTATCAAAATCCATGATGATGCCCTCGACCGGCGCAGGACCGGCGGGAATCTCGGGCGCATCGGGGTTGAGCTCGCGGTCGACATACTCGGGGTTCACGCCGTGGCCGCCCAGATACTCCATGCCGGGGCCCTGGGGCTCGCCGGACGCAAGCGTCTCGTTGGCAGCCATGCCGCGCGCGTTGCCGGTCTTTACGGCCGAGGCGGCGCGCAGTGCATCGAGCTCGCGCTTACACTCCTGGCACATACCGACAGTACGGGCGGCCTGGATGGCCTCCATGCCGCCGGTCTTTTGCAGCAGGCGCTTGGCGTAGTCGATCTCCTTATGCGGGGCAAACGGCTTGCCGCAGCGCGAGCAGTGCTCGAGCGTATAGACGCTCTTGCTGGTGAGGTCGTCCTTGCTCATGACGGCCAGCTCAAACTCCTCGGTGAGCTTGATGGCCTCCATGGGGCAGGCTTCCTCGCAACGGCCGCAAAAGATGCAGCGGCCGTAGTCAATCGACCAGGTGATGGTATCGGCCGCAAGGTCGGTGTCCATGCGAATGGCATCGGCCGGGCACGCCACGCCGCAGGCACCGCAGGCGATGCAGAGCTCCGCGTTGTGCTCGGGCTTGCCGCGCATGTCCTTGTTGGTGGGGAACGGCGCAAACGGGTACTTGACCGTCGCGTCGCCGGCCTTGGCGTTAACCTTCCAAAGCTTCAGCATATTAGAGCGCCTCCTCATCGAGCGGAGCGGCCATGGTGCCCTCGCCCGCAAGCGGCGACTTGTCGCGCCAGACGTTCTCAAACTGCTCCTTATCGAGCACGTGGTCGCGCTTGGCGGCGACGTCGGTCACCGTCACGCGGTCGGTGCAGGAGTAGCACGGGTCGAGCGAGCCGACGATCAGCGCCGCGTCGCCCACGGTGTTGCCGCGGAACATGTAGCGCAGGACCGGCCAGTTGCTGTACGTGGCGGCCTTGGCGCGCCAGCGGTAGCACTTCTGGTTGTTGCCGAGCATCGCCCAGTGCACGTCCTCGCCGCGCGGCGCCTCGGTGGCGCCGATGGCGTACTTGTGCGGGGTGTACTCCCAATCCGTGGTGAGGATGGGGCCCGACGGGCAGTTCTCGAGCATGGTCTCGATCATGTCGATTGAATCGTAGACCTCCTGGATGCGAACGGCGGTACGGCCGAAGGCATCGCAGGTGTCGGCCGTGGCGGCGTGCATCTTTTGGACGTCCGGATCGGCGTAGCCGTCGAAGGGATGGTCAAAACGCACGTCGCGGGCATAGCCCGAGCCACGCATGAGCGGGCCGACCGGCGAGAAGTCGCGTGCGATCTTGCGGTCCAAGATGCCGATACCACTCGTACGCTCAATAAAGTTGGGCGTGGAGAGCAAGACGTCGACAAGTTCCTGAACCTCGGAGCGCAGCTGGTGGATGGTCGTGAGCGTGGAGAGCTTCTGCTCGGCCAAAATGTCGCGACGCACGCCGCCGATCACGTTGAGGCCATAGGTCTTGCGGTGCCCGGAGAGCTTCTCGGCCAGGTCCATGGACTTCTCGCGGACGCGGAAGAACTGCTGGAAGCCGGAGTCGAAGCCCGTGTAGTGCGACGCCAGGCCAATGTTGAGCAGATGCGAGTGCAGGCGCTCGACCTCGAGCATGATAGCGCGGATATACTGGGCGCGCGGCGGGACATGGATGCCCTGGGCGCGCTCGACGGCCTCGGCGTAGGCCACCGAGTGGGCGCAGCCGCAGATGCCGCAGATGCGGTCGGCAAGGAACGTCACGGCGTCATAGTTCAGGCGCGTCTCGGCGACCTTCTCCATGCCGCGGTGCACGTAGAACAGACGGTAGTCGGCGTCGACGATCGTCTCGCCCTCAACGAACAGGCGGAAGTGGCCGGGCTCGTCGGAGGTGATGTGCAACGGGCCCATGGGGACGAGCGTCGTCTCCTTGCCCTTGGTGTCGGCCAAGAACTCGTAGTTTTCCATGTCGCTCGCGGGAGCGGGACGGAAGCGGTAGTCCATGGAGTCCTTGCGCAGCGGGTACAGGCCGCTGGGCCAGTCATCGGGCAGCACCAGGCGGCGACGATCGGGCAGACCCTCGGGAATCAGGCCGAACATGTCGCGCAGCTCGCGCTCGCCCCACACGCAGGCGGGGACGAACGGCGTCACGGACGGGAAGGTCATCTTGGCGGGATCAACCTCGGTGCGCACGGTCACCCAGCCGGGATCCTCCCCCTCCATGGAGATGACGTAGTACACGGCGTAACGGCCGCACAGGCTGCGCTCGTCGTTGCCGACGATCACGGGGATCCAGCCGTAGCGCTCGTAGTACAGGTAGTGGACGGCCTCGGGCAGACGGTCCTGCTTGACGGTAATCGTCAGCTGGTCCTCGCACTGCCACTCGACCTTCTCGATAGCGCCCGGCACTGCAGCGCGCAGGGCCTCGACGTGGCTTTCGCAGCGACGAGCGTAGTCCTTCTTTTCAGGTTCTGCCATGGTGCTAATTCACCTCACTTGTCTTGGTCTGGGAACTGAACACCATGCGGTAGAGAGGGGCCTCGTGGAGCTCTTCGACGCTCTGGTTCAAAACGACGGACGTTGCATCCTCGACGCCGCTCGTGATGGCGACCGGGGTGGCGATACCGAACCACATGACCACGATCGCGAGGGCGATCTCGGGGATGATCATGAGGGCGGGCACCTCGTGGCGCTTCATGCCCTCGGGCGCCTTGCCGAAGATGGACTTGAGCGCGATGCCGGTAAGGGCGAAGTACACGCCGGTGAGGCCGATGGCCACGAGCACGACCACCCAGATGGGACCGGACTGAACGCCGGCCACGAAGGTGAGGAACTCGGAGATGAACAGGGCGAACGGCGGGAAGGCGGCGAGCGCGAGCAGGGCGATGATGGTGAGCGCTGCCGTGACGGGAGCGATCTCGACGACGCCCTTGATCTTGTTCAGGTCGCGGGTGTGGTAGATGTGCTGGATGTTACCGGCCATGCAGAAGGCGAGCGCCTTCGTGAAGCCGTGGAAGATGCAGTGCAGCAGGCAGGCGGCGATACCGAGCGGGCCACCGATACCCAGGCACAGCGCGACCACGCCGACGTTGTCGACGGAGGAGTACGCGAAGCGGCGCTTGATATCGTCCTGCTTGAAGATGCACAGGGCAGCCACCAGGATGGACAGCGTGCCCAGGATGAGCAGGAGCGTTCGCGGATAGGTGTCGCCCACCGTGATGATGGACAGGGAGTAGAAGCGGATGATCACCAGCATGGCGCACTTGAGCAGCACGCCCGAGAGCAGCGCGGAGACCGGGCTCGGAGCCTGGGAGTGCGCGTCGGGCAGCCAGGTGTGCATGGGGAACAGGCCCGCCTTGGTGCCGAAGCCGATGACGATGAACGCGAACGCGAGGCGCACGAGCATCGGGTCGAACTGGTCGGCGTAGGGCATGATGGAGGTGAGGAAGGCGGCCTCATGCGCGTTGGGCATGATATCGGCGGCGTTCGCGTAGATGAGCAGCGTGCCGAACAGGCCGAAGGCCACACCGGCGGTGCAGACCATCGCGTACTTCCAAGACGCCTCGAGCGCCTGCTTGTTCTTGTAGATGCCCACGAGGAACACGGTCGACAGCGTAGTGGCCTCGACCGCCGCCCAGGTGAGGATGATGTTGTTGGACAGGCAGGCGAGCAGCATCGTGAAGACGAACAGGCTGAACAGCGCGTAGTACTGCTTGGTGCGCTCGGCCGGCATGGTCTTCTCCTCGATATCGATCTTGATATAGGAGATGGAGTACACGCCGGTGATGAACCCGATGATGCCTACCAGAAGGACGAAGATCGACGAGAGCGAATCGAGATGGAGCCACAGGCCCAAAGCGTCGATATTCTGCCCGCTCGAGAGCATGGTTCCCGCGGTGACGACCGAAAGGACAAGGGTCGCCGCGACGGAGATGGTGTTGAGCCCCGCGAAGACGTTGTAGGACGTCGTCTTGGGGAGCGCAGCCATAATCAGGGAGAACACGAGAGGACAAGCGAGCAGGGCGACCGTCAGCATTGAAACATCCATGGCCTACCCCTTCAATTCGGTCAGGTCGTGGGAGTCGAGCGACTTGGTGTCGTTCCAAATCCTCACGACGACGGCGGACATGATGATGACGGCGAAGATGGCGTCGGTGGCGATGCCGATCTCGATGATCTCGGGGGCCGTGGGCGCGAGCAGAGCGAGCGTCACGTGGCTACCGTTCTCCATAAGGCAGTACCCGAAGATCTGCTTGAGGATGTTGCGCTGGGAGATGATGCACGTGAGGCCGACGAAGAAGTGCGCGAAGCTGATGGCGAGGGCCGGAGTGGCCACCTCGGCGGTGGGCAGGCTCAGGCGCGTGACCACCGCGAAGCAGACGGCCACCTCCAGACCGGTGAGGATGATGGTCCAGGCCGGCTTGATGGAGGAGGTCAGCGTGCTATCGGCAGGCGAACCCATCTTCTTGTAGGCACGGTTGAGAATGAACGGAACGAGGATCACCTTGGTGACGAAGGCCGACGCGGCCCACATGAGAAGCTCGGTGGCACCGGTGGTGAGGCCCAGGGTGAGCAGCACGCCCACCAGGACAACCGACTGGATCGCGTACCACTTGATGGCGGACGGGATGGTCTTCGAGACGACCACCATGGTGGAGGTCACGATCAGAAGACCGCCCAGGATATTGACTAACGAATAACCCATGTCCTACCTCCTAACCCATCCAACTAGAGGACAGAGGACCGGCGACGACGACCATGATCATGAGGACGACGAACACGAACGCCATGGCGCGCGGAAGGGGCTGGCCGGCGGCCACGGTCTCGCTCGGCTCACCGGGCAGGACCTTACCCATCCAACGCAGGAACCATGCGAAGGTGGCGACGGTCTCGACGACCATGACGCACACGAGGACAAAGATGACCGTGTTGGTAGCACCAACCGCGAAGCCACCGGAAATGATCTGGAACTTGGAAAAGAACGTGCTCATGGGGGGCACGCCGGCGATAGCGGTCGCGGCGACCGCAAAGCCCACGCCCGTGACCGGGTACTTCTTCATGAGGCCCTGGATCTTGGGCAGCATACGGGTTCCCAGCGTGAAGCTGAGAGAGCCAGCGATGAGGAAGAACAGGGTCTTGGTGAACGCGTGGTTGAAGATGTGCTCGACGGCGCCGTTAAACGCCATCTGGCTTCCGAACACGGAGAGGCCCAGGCCAAAGAACACGTAGGCGAGCTGCGCGATCGTCGAGAAGGCGAGCAGGCGCTTCATATCCTTCTGGGGCAGGTACATGAGGAAGCCGAAGAGCATGGTCACGAC